>DATIMO010000261.1:0-10954 GCA_035475215.1 Acetobacteraceae bacterium
GTTCCCTTCGCCATGTCGGACTGGGTCGGTTCAGCGGCTAGCTAACCGGATGGCTGGTCGGTGGCGGCGAGCAGGCGCTCGGTCTCGTGCAGGATCGCCGTTGCCAACGCCTTTCCCTCGGGTCCGGCGCTACGCGCGAGGCCCAGTGCCCGCAATTCCTCTGCCATGGTCGCCGCGGCGTCAGGCCAGGGCAGGTGCTGCGCGGAGCGCAGGCGATCGAGCAGCGCGGTTAGCTCGCCCAACGGATCCGGTGGCGGTGCTGCCGGCGGCTGCGGGGCGGTGGCGAACAGATCCTGCTGTGGGCCGAATCGGGTCATGTGCGGATGATAGCCGATTCGCCACGGGTTGCAGACTGCGCCCCCGGAATCCAGGATAACAAAAAATGACCCGCAACGTTCTGTCCGATTATCTTGACGAGATCGCGCGCATTCGCGGAACCCGAGCGGGGACGGGCGAGATCAGCTACTACGGTGCGTTGGCGCGAGCGCTGAACACCGTCGGCGAGAGCCTGAAGCCGCGCGTGTTCTGTGTGCCCAACCTGCGCAATCGGGGTGCCGGCTTTCCGGATATGGGCCTGTTCATCACGGCGCGCGGACGGGCGCCGGAGGACTGGCCGGAGGACCACCCGCCGGATCGTGGCGTGGTGGAAGTGGACGATATCCCCGCCGAGCTTTCGGTGAAGATTCGGAGCGAACAGGTCCGGCGATATCTCGCACGATACGGACTTGTGCTTGTTACCAACTACCGAGATTTCGTGCTGTTGGGCCGGGACGGGGCGGCCGCTCGGAAGTGCGCGAACGCTTTGGCTTTGGGTGCGCGGATGCCACGGCGTTCTTTGCACTGGCGCGCGGCACGCGCCGTGCGGAGGGCCTTGCTGCCCGCTTTTCCGAGTTTCTTGAGCGTGTCCTGTTGCATCAGGCGCCGCTCGCCCGGCCCGAGGATGTGGCGTTTTTCCTCGCCTCTTACGCACGCGACGCGCTGGCACGTGTGAATGACAAAGCGACGCTGCCGGCATTCGCTGACCTGCGCAAGGCCTTGCAACAGGCGCTGGGGATGGCCTTCGAGGGCGCGAAGGGCGAGCATCTGTTCCGCAGCACGCTGGTGCAGACGCTGTTCTATGGCTTGTTCAGCGCCTGGGTAGAGGTGGCACGGGAGGGCGGCAGCTTCGATTGGCGCGCTGCCGGGTGGAGCCTGCATGTGCCGTTCGTGGACACGCTGTTCCAACGCATCGCGACGCCACAGCATCTGAAACCGCTTGGATTGGAGGAGCCGTTGTCCTGGGCGGCAGCGGCGCTCAATCGCGTGGATCGTGCGGCATTCTTCGCGCGTTTCGACGAAGCGGATGCGATCCGCTACTTCTAGGAGCCGTTCCTTGCCGCTTTCGATCCGGAACTGCGCAAGGAGCTTGGGGTCTGGTATACGCCGCGGGAGATCGTTCGCTATATGGTGGAGCGTGTGGATCGTGTGCTGCGCAGCGAACTTGGCGTGGCGGACGGTCTGGCCGATCCGTCAGTATGGGTTCTTGACCCGTGCTGTGGCACCGGGGCGTATCTGGTGGAGGTGCTGCATCGTATCGCGCGTACCTTACGGGCAAAGGGCGAGGACGCGCTACTCGCCGAAGACTTGAAGCAGGCTGCGATGACGCGCGTCGCCGGGTTCGAGATCATGCCGGCACCTTACGTGATCGCGCATTGGCAGGTTGGGCACGCGCTGCGCGCAGCGGGCACACCGCTTCGAGAGGTGAACGCGCTGCGGTTTATCTGACGAACGCGCTGACCGGTTGGGCCGCACCGCGCGAACCGGCGGTACCGGATGCCTCGCAGGCCGGCCTGCGCCTGACCTACCCGCCACTCGCCGACGAGCGGGACGAGGCGGCACGGGTGAAGCAGGAGCGGCCAATCCTCGTGGTGCTGGGCAATCCTCCGTATAACGCGTTCGCCGGGACCTCGCCGGCTGAGGAGGCCGGGCTGGTCGAACCATACAAACAGGGGCTGCAGAAAGAGTGGGGCATCCGGAAGTTCAACCTAGACGATTTGTATGTGCGGTTCTTTCGGGTGGCGGAGCGACGGATTGCCGAGGGGACTGGCCGTGGGGCAGTTTGTTTCATCAGTAATCATTCGTGGCTGTGGTATCCATCCTACACAGTGATGCGGAAGCGGTTACTTGCCGAATTTGACCGCATTTGGATGGACAACCTGAATGGGTCCAAGTACGAGACCGGCAAAGTGGCGCCGGACGGCAGCCCCGATCCTTCGGTATTTAGCACCGAGGCCAATCGCGAAGGCATTCAGGTCGGAACAGCCGTTGCGCAGTTAGTAAAATGCGATCGTTCGGATGGTGATTGCATGCTTTATCGTGACCTGTGGGGTGCCGCAAAACGGGAGATGCTCCTAACAAGCCTTGATGCAGCCGATTTCGATGCACATTACGCCCCCGCGACACCCGCAGTGGCCAATCGCTTCTCCCTTCGTTCTGGCACACACGCCAATATTTTTGCGGCGTGGCCGGCGCTCACGGAAATTTCCGCACTTGCGCCGTTCAGCGGCGCTTTGGAGATGCGACGCGGCGCCCTGCTATCGATTGATCGCGCTGAGCTCGCCGATCGAATGCGTCGGTATCTCGACCCTGAGTTATCATTGGCCGAGTTGAGGTTATCAGGTGCGGGGCCAGTAGAGAACATGGCCCGGTTCGATGCCGCCGCTGCGCGAATCCGCGTGCTTCGCGAAGAACCGTTTTCAGAAAAGTCGCTCCGTCAACTCGCACTACACCCTTTTGATTTACAGTGGTCCTATCACACTAATGTCCGGCCCATCTGGAACGAGCCCAGACCGGAGCTTGTCGAGCGCATTTTCCGCGGCAATGGCTTTGTAGTCACCCGATTTCGATCGCGACGCCCCGCGGAAGGTGTTCCGCTCGTTTGGACAACGGCACTCGCCGGATACCACCTCCTAGATCCGAACTCCCATCCCTTGCCGATCCTTGCTGCCCCAGACCGTGCCAACCTCTCGCCACCCGCACGGGCATGGCTCGCCGAACTTGGATTACCCGACGCAGATGCAGACTGCACGGTAGCCGCGATCCCCTGGATGCACGCGCTCGCCATCGGTTATGCCCCTGCTTGGCTTTCTGAAAACGCCGTCGGCATCCGCCAGGACTGGCCACGCGTGCCGCTGCCGGACAACCTCGACCTCCTGCGCGCCTCCGCCGCACTCGGTGCCCGCGTTGCGGCGCTGCTCGATCCCGACACATCGGTTCCCGGAGTAACCACTGGATCGCTGCGTCCCGCCCTCGCCACAATCGCCGTCCCAGCGAAGCGCGGCGGGCAGATGACCGAATCCGACCGGATGCTTACCGCCGGCTGGGGTCATGTCGGCAAAGCGGGTGCCGTGATGCCCGGCCGCGGCCGGATCACGACGCGCGATTACGCCACCGAAGCCGCCGCCGCGACAGACGCCGAACTGCTCGGCAACCGCACCAACGACATTTTCCTCAACGCCGATGCCTATTGGCGAAACATTCCCGACGCGGTGTGGGGGTTCACCATCGGCGGCTATCAGGTTCTGAAGAAGTGGCTGTCCTACCGCGAATGCCCATTGCTCGGACGCGCGCTGACGCCCGGCGAAGTGCGTTACGTGCGGGACGTGGCACGCCGACTCGCGGCACTCCGGCTGATGACGCCGGAGCTTGACGCGAACTATCGCGCTTGCGCCGCAGCACACCGCCCCCTGCCCACCCCTTCGACTTGACCACTGCCCGCCCGCCCCGTTCACTCGCGGCAACAACAAGTCTCGAGGGGAGAGGTCCGGATGCTGCAGTGGTACGCCGAACTGAACGCCAAGGAAAAGCGCACCATGGGCGCCTGCTTCGGCGGCTGGACGCTGGATGCGCTCGATGTGCAATTCTACAGCTTCGTAATCCCGACCTTGCTCGCCACCTGGGGCATTTCCAAGGGCGAGGCCGGCGTGCTGGGTACCATCACCCTTCTGATTTCTGCGTTTGGCGGCTGGTTTGCCGGTACTATCAGCGATCGCTACGGGCGGGTACGAGTGCTGCAGATCACCATCCTTTGGTACGCGGTGTTCACCTTCCTCTGCGCACTGACGCAAAATTTCAGCCAGTTGTTCATCTGCCGCGCCTTGCAGGGGTTGGGCTTCGGCGGCGAATGGGTTGCCGGCGCGGTGCTGATGGGAGAGGTGATTCGCGACAAATATCGCGGCCGGGCGGTCGGGCTGGTGCAAACCGGATGGGCGGTCGGCTGGGGCGCCGCCGCGATCCTTTATACCGTGCTGTTCGCCATCTTTCCCGCCGAGATCGCCTGGCGCGTGTTGTTCGCCCTGGGCCTGTTGCCGGGACTGCTGGTTTTCTGGATCCGCCGCCGCGTGGAGGATGCACCGATTTTCACAGCCAACGCGGCTTCCAGTCAGATCGGTGTCGCGCATCTGTTCAGCGCGCTGAAGCCGCCGCATGTGGCGACGACCTGGCGTGTGGCGATGATGGTCACCGGTGCGCAGGGCGGCAGCTACGCGCTGAGTGTATGGATGCCGACCTATCTGAATACCGTACGGCATCTATCCTCGGTTTCGACCGGAAGCTATTTGATCCTGCACATCTTCGGCGCGCTGCTGGGATTTATCATCGCATCATTTCTGTCGGATGCGATCGGTCGAAAGCCGACATTCCTGATCTCCGTGCTGGCATCGGTGGTGATGGTCGGCATCTATATGCTTGCTCCGCTGAGCAACGCAGCGCTGCTCTGGCTCGGCTTTCCGCTGGGCATCGTGCTTTACATGATGTGGCCGCCGATGGGGCCGTTCATGACCGAGCTGTTCCCGACCGAGGTGCGGGGCAATGCGCAGGGGTTCTGCTACAATGCTGGGCGAGGGATCGGCGCGCTGTTTCCGATGCTGGTCGGATTTCTTGCCGCCACGCTGGGACTGGCGGCGGCGATCGTGATCTTCGCGTTCATTGCGTACGGATTGATGATCGTGGCGCTGCTGATGCTGCCGGAAACGCATGGGCGCAGACTGGACAGCGTGGATCAGGATTTGGTGGCCGCGGGGGAGTAGTTGCGTGGGCGGTGCTCCACGCGAAATCCCATAATGGGCGCGTCTGCGCCGACCCTCTTTTGTAATTGCGCTCACCTCCCTGTTGCCGAATCGCTTCGGCACACGCAGGAAGAACCCCATGGACCGGATCGCTTCTGACGGCCGCGGGTTGCTGCACGATCGCCGGTTGTGGCTGATGGGAGCATACGGCTTCTTCAGCGGGTTGCCGCTGCCGCTGTCCGGCTTCACGTTCCGGCTTTGGTTGTCCGAAGGCGGCGTTTCGCTGGCGCTGATCGGTCTTACCACGAATGTAGGGCTTGCCTACTCGCTGAAATTCCTGTGGGCACCGTTGCTGGATCAGGTGCGCCCGCCGGGGCTGCTGGCGCGGCTTGGCCGGCGGCGCGGCTGGTTGCTGGCACTCCAGCCGTTGCTTGCGCTGGCAGCGGTCTGGCTGGCGCTGTCCGACCCGACGCGTGGACCGCTGGTCGCGGTGGCGGCTGCTGCATCCGTGGCGTTCCTTTCCGCCAGCCAGGACATCGTAGTGGACGCCTGGAGAATCGAAAGTTTTGCGCCCCGCAGTCAGGGCGCAGCGATGGCGGCCTATGTGTGGGGTTATCGGCTGGCGCTGCTGATCTCCGGCGCTGGGGCGATCAAGTCGGCTGACGTGGTCGGCTGGCACGGCGCGTTGCTGGGGGTTGCCGGGCTGCTGGCCTTCGCGCCGCTGGTTACGCTGCTGGCACCCGAACCGGTCACGGCGCTACGCCGCGTATCTGCCTCGTTCGCCGGACGTCTGGCGACGGCGGTGGTGGAACCGTTGCGCGAAATACTGTCGCGTCCGGGTGCGCTGACGATCCTGGGATTCGTGGCGCTGTTCAAGCTGGGTGAGGCGATGGCGGGCGTGATGACCGCACCGTTCTACACCTCGCTCGGCTTCAATCGAGCCAGCATCGCCGTCGCGAACGGACCGTTTTCGCTGGCGGCGACATTTGCCGGCACGGCGATCGGCGGCTGGCTGGTGGCGCGGTTGGGTGTCGGGCGTGCGCTGCTCTGTACCGGGTGGGTGCAGACAGCGGCCATGGGGATGTACCTGCTGCTCGCCACTTCCGCCGGAGAGAAGCATGTGCTGTTCGCAACCGTGGTCACCGAGGCGTTCGCCGAGGGTATGGCGGATGCAGCATTCATAACCTACTTGTCTGGCTTGTGCTCGCCGGCATTCACAGCGACGCAGTATGCGCTGCTGTCTTCGCTGGCGGCGATTGCGTTGCGCACGGTCGGCGGACTTTCCGGGTTTCTGGCGCAGGCGACCGGGTGGAGCCTGTTCTACGCGCTGACGATGTTCGCCGCATTGCCGGCGATGTTTCTGATGCTGCGGCTGCTACGGAGATATCCGCCGGCGGAGCGGGCCCCGGCCTGAAAGCCTGACAGCCATGCTACCGCAAAACTCCCAACCGATGCCGGTTGCGCACAACCACGGACACAATGATCAGGGCGTAGGCCGCGATGCGGGCCAGGTAGATCCAGGCTCGCGACTCTTCGTCCACGCCGTCCGGCGTCAATGCCGCGAACGCCGGCAGCATCAGCAGCCAGAAAGCCCCCGCAAACGCCAGAAACAACCGATCGCGCGACCGCGTCCAGAGGCGCAGAAAACCGACGCCGCACAGCGCAAAGCCAAGCACAATGGCTCCGGCCAGAAACGACAGCAGGTTCGACAGCATCATTCAGGTTCCCAGATGAAGCCGTACAGCATGATCGTGACGCCGGCCAGATTGGCCGCAGCCCGAAACAGGCGCAGGTCGGTTTCAGGCAGTAATACTACGTCCACGAACAGCAGCAGATTATTGAGGCTGAGGAAAACGAAGCACAGCGCGCTGCAAAGCAAAAGCAGCCGGCCAGAGCGTCGATAACCGCGAAACAGCAAGGCCGTGCACGCCAGACTTGTAAGCAGGCTGACGATGTACACAGCTTCTGCAAATATCCACATACCTTCTCCAGAGCGTTCTTCAGAGGCAACCGGCGAGCCTGGCAGCATTATCTTTGTCCGGGTGATCGGCTCAACAATCGCTCCACCAACACCGCCGCGATGATGATCGAGCCGATCGCGGTGCCTTGCCAGTAAGGCGACACGTTCAGCAGGTTCAGCCCGTTGCGGATGAACACCATGATGAAAACCCCCGCCAACGTGCCGACGATTGATCCGCGGCCGCCGAACAGGCTTGCGCCACCGATAACAACGGCCGCAATCGCATCGAGCTCCAGACCCGCACCGCCGATCGGGTCGATCGACAGCACGCGCGATGCCAGGAAAATCGCCGCCACGGCACTCATCACGCCCGAGGCAACGTAAGTCAGCACGCTCCATAGCGTAATCGACAGTCCGGCGACCCGCGCCGCCTCGATGTTGGAGCCGATCGCATACAGCGTCCGGCCCCCCTTCGCGTAAGTCAGGAACCACCAGCACAGCGCGTAGAACACGATCAGGCAGACAAAATTCACCGGAAGTCCGGCGGCGGTGCCACTGGAAATATCCGCAATCGCCGGGGGCAGTTCGGTGATCGAGCTGGCGTTGCTCAGCACATACGCCATGCTGCGGCCGATCGACATCATCCCGAGCGTGACGACAAACGCCGCGACACGTCCGTACGTGATCACCACCCCGTTCAGCAATCCGGCGAACGCCCCCGCCAGCAGACACGCAACGATACCCGCGATCAGCCCGTGCCCCCTGCTGGCAAGTCCCAGAACGATCCCGGTCACCCCGGCCAGCGAGCCGACCGAAAGATCGATCCCCCCGATCAGAATCACCAAGGTCTGACCGAGCGCCACCATCCCGACCACGACCGACTGATCCATCACGTTGAACAGGTTGCTGACGGTCAGAAAATACGGCGAGATCAGCGACAGGGACGCCATGACCACGATGATCAGCAGGATCATCCGCAGCTCGATCTGATTCGCCAGCAGCCGAATCAGCGTGCGATGCGGCGCACGGCCGCGTTGTCGGTCGCTGGGGTATGCGCTCATGCGGCCTCGGCGGAGACGGACAACATCGCCTGAATGCGCCGCTGCAGCGCTGTCGCATCGAACCCGGGTGGAATCCGCGCCATCGTCAGACCCACCTGCCCGAGGCTGTGACCGCGCCGCCCCCGGATGCGCGTCAGCACCGTCCGGCGCGCGCCGTCGCTCACCAGATCGTCGGTTTCCCGCATCAGCGCGTTGGGGATCGCGGTATCCTCGATCATTGGGAAACTGCCTCCGGCAAAGCCCGGATCCACCAGCGGATCGTCCCCGACCCTGTCGAAGCAATAGACCCGGCCCTGTTCGACCGCGATCCAGTATGCCACGCCCCCCAACTCCTGCACCAAGGACGCCAGCACGGTGTGCGTCCGCTCGGCCGAGCTGCGTGGCGCGGCGAACATTGCCAACTTCTCGATGTCCACCAGCCGGCTCGGAATATCAGTTACGTCGGCGCCGTCGCTGAGTACCACGATGCGGTCGGTCAGTCCGATCACCTCCTCAAAATCGGATGACACCACGACACAGGCGACACCTTGCGCGGCAATACGCCGCAACAGTGCATAGATGCTGCTGCGCGTGCCGATATCCACGCCGCGCGTTGGTTCGTCCAGCAGCAGGATACGCGGGTCGAGCACCAGCCAGCGCGCCAGAATGATCTTCTGCTGCATGCCGCCCGAGAAATTCAGCATGTTGGCATCCAGCAGCCGATGCTGTGGTAATTCCAAAACGTCCAGCAGTTGCCGCACGGCGTCGCTGCGCTCGTTGTACCCCAGGCCGGTACCGGCGTGCTGGCCGAGATGCGCCAGCAGCAGGTTTTCCCGAACCGAAAAGTCGGGAACGATGCCCTGGCCTCGGCGATCCTCCGGCACCAGTCCGATGCCGGCGCGGATCGCATCCCGCGCGCTGCGCGGCCGAAACGGCTTGCCGCGCAGCTCGATCTCGCCGCTGATCGCGCGTCGCAGGCCGAATATCGTCTCCAACGTTTCCGACCGCCCCGCCCCGACCAGGCCGGCAAGGCCCAGGATTTCGCCTTCCTGCACGTCGAACGACACGTCACGCACTCGCGGCGGGCAGGACAAATGCCGCACGGTCAGTACCGGCGTCCGATGTGTGGTCATTGGCTGGGTGGCGGCGCTGGAATAGATATCGGATAGTTCCCGCCCGACCATCAGCCGCACCAGTTCGCCCTGCGTCAGCGTCGCGGTCGGCACGCTGCCCGCGACCACCTTGCCTTCGCGCAGCACCGTCACGCGATCGGTTGCCGCGAAAATTTCCTCGAGCCGGTGTGACACGAAGACCAGTCCGCGTCCCCGCTGGGCCAGTCGGCGAATGATATCGAACAGCCGCTCGCTTTCATGCGGCGACAACGGTGCTGTCGGTTCATCGAAGATGATGATCCGGCTGTCCAATGCGAGCGCCTTGGCGATTTCCACAAGCTGCCGCTGCCCGATCGACAGGTCGCGCACCAGCGCATCCGGGTGCAGCCCGGCTTCATCACCAAATTCCGCCAGCAGTCCGCGAACCTGTTCACGCAGGCGTCCCCACCGCAGCGCCCCCGGCATGCCGAGCCTCGGCAGCATGATGTTTTCCAGCACCGACAGGTCTGGCGCCAGCGAGGTTTCTTGGGTGACCATGGCGATCCCACTGCGGATCGCGTCACGCGAGCCGGTGTGATGGATCTCCTGCCCCTCCAGCAGGATGCGCCCGCGGTCCGGCTGCATGTGTCCGGAGATGATGCGCGACAACGTGGACTTTCCGGCGCCGTTGGCCCCCACCAGCGCATGCACTTCGCCGGCGAGAAGGTTGAACGTGGCGCCGCTCAGCGCCGCTGTCGCGCCGAACCGCTTCCAGATATCTTCAAGCGCGAGCAGGTCTATTCGCCGAACACCGTCTGCTTGATCGTCGGCAGCAGGGTCTTGATGTTTTCGTTCGTGACGACTTCAATCGGCACCAGAATCTCCTTCTGCGGCGTCTTTCCGGCGAAATGGTCCAACATTGCCTGGGCGGAGCGCTGGCCCATCAGATAGGGCTGCTGCATGCCGGAGCCGACGATCTTCCCATCTTCGATCAGCTTGACGAATTCTGGGATGCCGTCGAATGCGGCGACCAGGATGTCGTTCTCTTTCCGTCCGGCCTGCAGCGCACGCAGCGCGCCGAGCGTCGGCTGGTCGGTTTCGATGAAAAGGCCTCGCATGTCCGGATGCGCGGTCACCATGTCCTGCACGAACTTGAATGTCTCGTCGGCGGTGTAGGTCTGCATCTGCGACAGCGCCGCCTGCTTGATGCCGGCTTCGCCCATGGCCTTCATGAACCCGTTGGTGCGCGCCTTGCCGTTATTGCGTGCCAGCGAGATCGTCACCAGCCCGACCGTGCCGTTCTGCCATCCCTTCGCGTGCATCGCCTTGCCCAGGGCTTGCCCGATGCCGTATGCGCCCTGGAAATTGTCGGAGATGATGAACGAGACGTACTCGCCGCCGGTGGTGCCAATGTCCGCAATCACCACGGGTATGTTGGCGCGCTGAGCGGCGGCGATGACGGCGGGGGCGGTGGAGCTGTCGGTGGGGGAGATGATGATGCCGTCCACCTTGCGGGCAATCGCGTCTTGTGCGTTTTGCAGTTGGGTCTGTGCGCTGTTGTGACTGTCGTAGGCGGTGGAAGATCCGCCGTTCTTTTTCGCTTCGTCGTCGATGCCCTTGGCCAGGATGCGCCAGAACGGCAGATCGAGTCCGGGCGTGAGGTAGGCGAGGGTTTTGCCGGCTGCGGAAGCCGGGCTAATTCCGGTTGTGAGGAGACCGGCGGAAGCGATGAGGCTGCGGCGCGTGAGAACGGTCGGGCGCATGGGTCGGGTCCTCCCGGATTGATTTTGCGGTTCGAGGCTGGCGCCAGTGTTTCTC
>DATIMO010000262.1:0-4796 GCA_035475215.1 Acetobacteraceae bacterium
CCCGTCGAGGTGCGGGAGTGGATGAGCGGAAATATTTGCCGCTGCGGTGCCTACCCGAACATCGTCGATGCCATTCACGACGCGGCGACCCGCATGCAGGAGGGCTGAACCATGCAGGCGTTCACGCTGGCACAGCCGGCAACCATCGACGCCGCTTTGACGGCTGTCGCGTCGCCCGGGGCGAAATACATCGCCGGCGGCACCGATCTGATGCAGCTGATGAAGAACGATGTCGAGACCCCGGCGCAGCTCATCGATCTCGAGCCGCTGCCGTTGTCTCGCATCCAGGCCGACGGCAACGGACTTCGGCTGGAAGCGATGGCCCGGATGAGCGATGTGGCCGACCATCCGGCCGTGCGTGCCGGATGGCCGGTAATCCGTGAATCGCTGCTCGCCTCAGCCTCGCCGCAGGTGCGCAACATGGGGACCATGGGCGGCAACCTGCTGCAACGCACACGTTGTGGCTACTTCCGCGACACTGGTTTTCCATGCAACAAGCGCGTCCCGGGCTCCGGATGTCCGGCAATTCCTGGCGAGAACCGACTGCTGGCAATCCTCGGCGGCAGCCAGCATTGCATCGCGACGCATCCGTCCGACCTCGCGGTGGCATTTGCAGCATTGGACGCGAGCGTGGAACTGCGCGATCCGAACAAACAGACGCGCTGGCTGCGGCTGCGCGACCTGCACCGTCTGCCCGGTGATACGCCGCAGGATGAAACCAATCTCGGTACCGGCGAGTTGATCGTGGCCATCGTGGTGCCGGCCACTCCCGCGGCGCGCCGTTCGACCTACCTGAAGGTCCGCGACCGCGCGAGCTTCGAGTTCGCACTGGTTTCCGCTGCCGTCGCGATAGAGGTGCGGGACGGCACGATCGTCGATGCCGGTATCGCCGCCGGCGGTGTCGGCACCAAGCCGTGGCCGCTGCCGGAAGTGGAATCGGCGCTCCGCGGCGGCCCACTGACTGACAAGACATTGCACGACGCGGCAATGCAGGCGGGGCAGGGTGCTCATCCGGCAAGTCAGAACGGCTTCAAACTGACGCTGCTGCGCAACACCGTATTCCGCGCACTGCAAATCGTGGCTGCGTGAGGGGAACCGCGACATGGCCATTCTGGGACAACCGATCGACCGCATCGACGGACGGCTAAAGGTAACCGGCGCAGCGCGCTACGCGGCTGAGTTCGCCGTGCCTGACCTGGTTCACGCCGTGCTGGTCGAAAGTACGATCGGTGCAGGGCAGATCACCGACTTCGACCTGACCGAGGCGCAAGCAATGCCCGGCGTGATTGCGATCGTTACGCCACAGAACGCGATCCGCCTGTCCGATAAGAAGGGCAGCCAACAGACGGTGCACGCGCCGCTGCTGCAGGACATGGAGGTCCACTACAACGGCCAGCACATCGCGGTCGTGGTGGCCGACACCTTCGATCGCGCCACCGCCGCCGCCGCCAGGGTGCGTGCGCAATACCAGCCCGGCGAGCCAGTGACGCGCATGGAATCTGCGCTGGATCAGGCTTATGCGCCAAAGCACTTCCGTAACGGAAGCCGCCCGCCGGATTCACGGCGCGGCGACCCCGATACCACCTTCGCAACTGGTGCGGTGCGCGTCCAGGCAACCTACGTCACGCCGATCGAGAACCATAACCCGATGGAGCCGCACGCCACCATCGCCCGTTGGGACGGTGACAAGTTGACCGTGTGGCACGCTACGCAGGGGATTTCCGGCACCCAACAGTCGCTCGCCGCGCTGTTCGGGATCGATGCACAGAACGTCCGTGTCATCTGCCCGTTCGTGGGCGGAGGTTTTGGTTGCAAGGGAAACACTTGGCCGCCAGCCGTGCTCGCCGCGATGGCCGCGAAGATCGTCGGTCGGCCGGTGAAACTGGTGGTGACCCGGGCGCAGATGTTCACCTCCAACGGCTACCGCCCGGAAACCATCCAGAAGCTGAGCTTTGCCGCCAGCGCCGACGGCCGGCTGGTCAGCATGCGGCATGACGGATTTTCCCAGATGTCGATGCCGGCGCTCGGCGAATACAGTGAGCCGGTCGGGCTGCCGACCGAGATGCTGTATGACTGCGTCAACGTTGCCGTAACGCATCGGCTGGTTCCGACCAATGCAAGCCTGCCGACCTATATGCGGGCGCCCGGTGAAGCGCCGGGAAATTTTGCCCTTGAATCGGCGATAGACGAACTGGCCGCCGGGTTGCGCATCGACCCGATCGATTTCCGCCTGCGCAACTATGCCGAACGGGACCCGCACGAAAACAAGCCCTTCGCCAGCAAGGCGCTGCGCGCGTGCTACGCGATGGGTGCGGATGCGTTCGGCTGGTTGCGACGCAACCCGGTGCCGCGATCGATGCGCAACGGGCGATATCTGGTCGGCATGGGCATGGCCACCAGCACCTATCCGACGCATCGCATGCCCGCCGACGCGCGGGTGCAACTCGGCGCCAACGGCGTGGCATTGGTGCAGGTTGGGTCCCAGGATCTCGGCACGGGCACCTACACGGTGATGGCGCAGACCGCGGCCGCGGCACTCGGGCTCCCAGTGGGTCGGGTTCGCGTCGAGTTGGGCGACAGCAATCTTCCCAAGGCACCCGTGTCTGGCGGATCGATGACGGTTGCTAGCGTCGGCCCCGCGGTGCTGGCAGCGGCGCAGTCGGTCCGGGCCAAGCTGTTCGACATGGCCCGTGCGGACCGCTGGCAGGGCGCGCCCGACGATGCGTTGCGCCTGGCCGACGGGGCCGTATTCGGCCCAGACGGTCGCATGCCGATTGCCGAGTTGATGGCGCGACGCGGGATCGATGCCGTGGATGCAACGGCGCATGCCGAGCAGGGCCCGGAAAAGGACCAGTATTCGATGCACGCCTTCGGCGCTCAGTTCGCCGAAGTATGGGTTGACCCCGATCTCGGCGAGGTGCGCATCCGACGTTACGTCGGCGCCTTCGACTGCGGCCACGTGCTGAACGCCAAAACGGCGCGCAGCCAGCTCATCGGCGGCATCGTTTACGGGATCGGCATGGCGCTGCTGGAACAGACCCATGTCGATGAAGAAACCGGCCGGGTCGTGAACAGCAACATCTCGGAGTACCTGGTTCCGGTGAATGCCGACGTTCCCAGTATCGAGGCGATCATTGTGCCCAGCGACGATCGCCTTTCCAATTCGCTCGGCGCCAAGGGGATCGGCGAACTGCCGATGGTCGGCGTGGCTGCGGCGGTGGCGAACGCAGTGTGGCACGCCACCGGGGTCCGTGTGCGTCGCCTGCCGATCCGCGTCGAAGACATGCTTGCGTCGTAACATATCGCAAAGCGTCGTCATTGCGAGCGGAGCGAAGCAATCCAGTGTGCCAGTACGACCGCTCCTGGATTGCTTCATCCTGCCGCTGACGGTTCCGCCTCAAGCGATCACGCGCTAAGCTGGCCCGCAAGCCAGGGGGGCCGCGCACATGAGCGGATCGCATCACGAAACCTGCACCATCGGCACCGGCGCCTATTGTTACAGCTTCGAGCGCGACTGGGCAAAGCTGCCGCGCGGCTGGTCGTTCAGCTCGCCGACCCGGGAAGGCCGGCCACCAAGCACCTGCGTGCGCGGCGCCGCCACCGCCAATGGTGACGTTCTGGTGCTCGCCCGCAGCGCCCATCCGGTCATGGTGTTCGACGCCGAAGGCCGCTTCGTCACCTCATGGGGCGAAGGTTGCTTTTCGAGTTTCGTGCACGGCTTGTCGGTCGATGCTGCCGGCCATGTGTGGATCGCCGATTCCGGCCGGCACGAGGTTACCGAGCACGCAGCGGACGGCACATTGATCCGCACCCTGGGCGATCGGGAAGTGCCGGCACCAACCTTCTATGGTCGTCCGTTCAACATGCCCACGGGCGTCGCCTTTGCCAGCGATGGCGACATGTACGTCTCTGACGGCTACGGCAACCGGCGCGTGCACCGCTTCGCCGCAGACGGCACGTTGAAGCATTCATGGGGTGAACCCGGCAGCGGGCCAGGGCAATTCGCCCTCGTGCATTTCATCGCCATCGACGATCGCGATCAGATCTACATTGCCGACCGTGAGAATGATCGCATCCAGCTATTCGCCCGTGACGGCGAATTCCTCGCTGCATGGACAGATTTCCGCCAACCCAGCGATCTCGCTTTCGGCCGCGAGGCCATCTATGTCGGCGCCCAGGACGGGCTGAGCATCTGGACGAAGCAGCGCAAGCCGATCGTCCGCTGGGATCGCAACGATCCGTACGAGGGCGCGTTCAGCATCCATGGCATCTGGATCGATGCGGCCGAAAACATCTACCTCGCGCATTTCGACCGTGCAGTCAGCAAGCTGACCCGCCTCGGCTGAAGGACGATGAAGCAAATCGCAAAGAGGGGAATCCTGTGGGCCGGCGTGCTGGTAGGCACGCTGATTGGGGTGTTGATCGTCGCCGCATGCAGCCGCGATTTCGCGCAGATTACCCGGGCGGGCTGGCAGCACTGGCTGTTGTTGTCGGCGGTGGTACTCGCCGCTACCGCTTTGGTCGCGGCACCCTGCATCGGTTTTTTGCTGACCGGGTGGTCGGAACGGCTGGACGAATTCAAGAACGCAATCCGCGATGGCGCGATCCGGGCCTATCTGAAGCAGTTCTGGGAACGCCGCCTGGACGAGAAACCGGACGCACTCGCCAATACGCGGGACGCCGAGGACCTGTTCGACGCGATCTATGTGTCCCATAACGGGCGGCAGGCGTTCATCGCGCCGGTCATCCTGTTGCTTGCGGTCACGTTTCTCTCCGCCATGCTTGTCGGGCAGACC
>DATIMO010000263.1:0-2851 GCA_035475215.1 Acetobacteraceae bacterium
GCCCCGATCGACCGCTCCGGCACCTCTCCGCGTCGGGCCGCGGGTTATAAAAGCCCGCCGAACCGGCCGCAACGCATCCCTCAGAACCGGTCCTTCTTTGCGCGCAGATCTGCGAAGGTCGCCTCGTCTGGCGCGCGCAGGAACGGATTGGCTGCCAGCTCATCTGACAGAACCGACGGCAGGGTGGGCTGACCGGCGGCACGCTGCTGCTTCACCTGCTCCGCCCGCGCGATCAGCGCCTGGTTGCCGCCATCGACCGACAGCGCGAAGCGCGCGTTACTTTCGGTGTATTCGTGGCCGCAGCAGACCTGTGTCGAGCCGGGCAGCACCTTCAACTTGCCCAGGCTGGCGAACATGTCGGCCGCGGTGCCCTCGATCAACCGCCCGCAGCCCAGGCTGAACAATGTGTCCCCGCTCAGCAGAACGTTGCCATTAGGGAAGAAGAAATTGATCTGGCCGCGGGTGTGGCCGGGGGTGTCGATCACCTCGGCCGCCGATCCGCCGAGTTGGACGTGATCACCTTCCTTCACGGCTTGGTCCAGCTTCGGCAGGCGATGCGCGTCTGCCGCCGCGCCCACGACCTTGGCGCCGAATCGGGCCCGCACCTCATCGGTACCGGCGATGTGATCGGCGTGGTGATGGGTCAGCAGGATCAGGTCCAGCCGTCCGCCGGCGCGTTCCAGTGCCGCGATCACCGGACCCGGTTCGGCCGGATCGACGATGCCGACCGCACCCGAGCCGCTGTCGCGCAGCAGCCAGGCGTAGTTGTCGGACAGGATGGGGACGGGCTCTGCGGTGATGCTCATGAAGCTACCCTAACATCCGAGGGCGCCGTAGCAAGCCGGCTCCGTGCTATATGAACGGCCATGGCGGCAGACGCCCACGCATCGGCGGATTTCTACGGCACGGCCCGTGGGGCGGTAACCGCCCGGTTATTGCGCGAGCGGCTCGGATTGCTGTGGCCGGACCTGACCGGGCAGTCCGTGCTGGGGTTGGGCTACACCGCGCCATATCTGCGGCTGTGGCGGGATAACGCGGGGCGCTGCGTCAGCCTGACGCCGGCGCAACTCGGTGTGGCTCGCTGGCCGGCCGGTGCCCCCAACCTGACCTGCACGGCCGAGGAAGACGCGCTGCCCTTCCCCGACCTGATGTTCGATCGCATCCTGTTGGTGCACGGCCTGGAAGCCGCGGACAACGCCCGGCGAATGCTGCGTGAGGTCTGGCGTGTGCTGAAGGATGACGGGCGGCTGCTGATCGTCGCGCCGAACCGGAGCGGTCTGTGGGCCTATGTGGAATCGACGCCGTTCGGTCATGGGCAGCCATACTCGTTCGGCCAGTTGGGACGGTTGCTGACCAGCGCGCTGTTTCGGGTCGAGCGGCGGGATACGGCGCTTTACCTGCCACCGAGTACGCATCGGCTGGTGTTGCGCGGCGGTCCGCTGCTGGAACGATCCGGGCGGCGGCTTGCCCCGGGGCTGGCGGGGGTGACCATCACCGAGGCGGTGAAGGACGTGTATGCCGCCATGCCCGTGCGGGCGGTGCCGCGCCGGCGGCTGGTACTGGCGGAAAGCGCGTAAAGGTGTTGGCTACGCTTAAGTAGAATCAGCGGCGGGTGCTTCGCGGAGAGCCGACCGGTGGCGCGGTGCAGCAGAAGATTGCCTGGCGGCCCGAACACAAGTCGGCCGGCAGATGATTTTCGCGCGGAATTCAGACCCCGGTTGGAGTTGCTTAGGAAATGCGACAGGGGGCATTGGGTGGCTTTCCGCCACGCGCCGGTGTGCATTACACGACCGAGCTGGCGACCACACGCAACCCGCTCGCTGGCATGGATGTCACTGGTGTTGGTGTCTATGTGGCAATCAGTCCGCTGCCCCGTCGCGCCCACTTCAGGCTACCGGATCAGGCCCGGTGCAAGATCGAGGAACCGACCTCGCCGCCTGGGCGCGGGCACTATCGCATTGCACCACCGACACGATTAACGTTTTGCGGGAAGCATTCCTTTCTGCTATAGAATAGTTGGGTACCAGAGGCGGCGATGAGCGGCAGAAGCGCGCTGGAGCAAGAGTTTATCGCCAGGATTGGGTCGGTGGCGTTCTGGCTGCGAAGGCGCGATCGTGGGGTTTTGCTGGGAGCTGGTCTGTGTTTTGCGCCGTTTCCGCCGGTTTTTCTCCTTGGACTGAGTCTAACCGTAATGAATCTCGCGCTGGTCCGGCGCGGAAGTCTGCCCAAATGCGAGGTAGGACTGCTCTGCACGGCCATCGTTGCCGCACTCGCCTTCAGCGCTATTTGGGGCGTGTTGGTTCTGTGGGTGGTCCGCTCAGGTGGATGGTTTGAACTCGGAGCCGCAGTCAGGAGTGCGGAACTATGGCTGCTGCACCTCCTGCAGCCGGGAATACGCCTAGTACCACGGCCAGCCGTCCACCAGGTGTGAACCGAGCAATGACAAACAGCGCCAATCAGCCCGTCCCGTACTCGGCGCCGCTGAGAAAACAGGCCGACGAGAAGTTTTGCTTCGGATGCGGTAACACCATGCATCGTTCGGCCGCCGATTGCCCCGGCTGTGGTGCACGTCAACCGGGGGCCGAGGCGGGTCCATGGCCGGCAACCGTGACTTATCCGGGTGCGAACCAAGTCTTCTGCCGGGGTTGTGGACAAAAGATACACCAGCAGGCGCCATTCTGCCCGCATTGCGGAGCACCCCAATCCACCCATGCTGGACGACCAAACCTGCCCGACAAAAGCAAAGTGGCCGCGGCTCTGTTGGCGTTCTTTCTCGGCGGAGTTGGTGCCCACAAATTCTACCTTGGTGAGGTCGGTCTCGGGGTTCTCTATCTACTGTTCTGCTGGACGT
>DATIMO010000264.1:0-1772 GCA_035475215.1 Acetobacteraceae bacterium
GGACGGACGCACGGCGCGGGTTTCCATCCCCGGCATACTGGAAACCGAGACCAAGCCGATCCACAATCCGGTAACGAAATCTCCGCACCGCATCCAGGTCGTCATGCCGGAGGGATTCGAGCACCGGAGGGCGGAGATCGCGAGCGCCCGGATCGACAGCACCGGCGGGCTCAAATTCACCATCCCCGAGGGGCATAGCTCGCTTGCCAAGGTCGAGCAGACGCCGGCCGGCGTGACTGCCTGACGATCCTGCCATCGTGCTGCGGATGATCGCCGCTGCGCCCGCTCTGGAGCGCGTCCTGCGCCGTGATCGCGCTCTGGTGCTCACGGTCCTTGTCATCGTGGTGACGCTGGCATGGGTGTACCTCCTGCTCGGCGCCGGTCTCGATCTGCGCGCCATGCCGATGGGCATGGGTATCGTGTCATGGACCCTCGGCCACGCCGGCATGATGCTCGGGATGTGGGTGCTGGATGATGCCGGCGATGATGCTGCCGAGTGCGGCGCCGATGTTCCTGCTGTTCGCGGCGGTTTGCCGGAAGGGACGTGCCGGGAGCGATGCTCTGCGCCGGACGGGCGCTTTCGGCGTCGCCTATGTCTGCATCTGGGCAGCCTTCGCCGTGGTCGCGACCGGCGTGCAGTGGGGGCTGGAGCGGCTGATGCTCCTGTCCCCCGGCATGGCGCTGGGGAGCGGGACCATCGCCGGCCTCCTGTTCGCGGCGGCCGGCATCTATCAGGTCCTGCCGCTCAAACGGGCCTGCCTGCGCCACTGCCGCTCCCCGATGGAGTCCCTGGCCAGCCATTGGCGCCCCGGTACCGCCGGCGCTTTCCGCATGGGCTTTCAGCACGGCGCCTTCTGCCTTGGTTGCTGCTGGGTTCTGATGGGGCTGCTGTTTGTCGGCGGCTTGATGAATCTCCTGTGGATTGCCGGCCTCGCGCTGATGGTGTTCGTTGAGAAGGCAACTCCGGCCGGACCGCTTGCGGGACGGGTCATCGCGGTAGGGCTCACGGTGTGGGGAGTGGCGCAGATCGTGGCGGCGTGGACATGATCCGATTTCCTGAGCAAGCCCGGCGTTTCGCCGCTCAGTGCTCACGCGCAAGCTTCTGACGCAGCGCGGCGGCGAGTTTGCCGCCATTGACGTCTGCCGGGAACAGCGCATCGAACTTTCCGGTCGGGTCCATGAGGTAGAGGAACGTTGAGTGGCCGATGATGTCCGCGCCCGATTTTTCGTGCTCCGCAGGCGAATAGTAGACGCGGTACGCCTTCGCCGCCGCGGCGATCTGGGCGTCGCTTCCGGTCAATCCGCCAATTCGCGTATCGAAATTTTCCAGATAGCTGGCGAGCCGGGCAGGCGTGTCGCGGGCCGGATCGACGGTGATGAACAGCGGCGCCACCTGATCAGCGAGTGGCCCAAGCTTGCTGAGCGCCGCAGCCATCTTCTGCAAGGTCAGCGGGCACTCGTCGAGACAGTTGGTGTAGCCGAAGAACACCAGCATCCAGCGGCCGCGGTACTCCAGGTCGGTGACGTTGCGGCCCTTGTCGTCGATCAGGTGGAACGGGCCGCCGATTGCGACGCCGGCTGGGACCGAGACGGAGGTCGTTCCCGTCGAAACTTCGGTGGCCGGCTCGCCTCCGGAGCGAAATTCCAGGACCGCCAAGCCGATTGCCAGCAGCACGATCAGGCCGACCGCGGCCCAGCGCACGCGGCGAAGCGTTCTGATCGTGGTGTTCTCTGTCCTCATGCCGGCCGCGCCCGGCCTTCGTAGAGGAAGG
>DATIMO010000265.1:0-2769 GCA_035475215.1 Acetobacteraceae bacterium
CCGCATAGGACCCGATCGCCAACGGGCCGCCCACATGATCGAGCACGATGCGCGCGCCGGGGAACGCGCGGGCAAGCGCGGTCAGTTCCGGAATCTGCGGGTGATACAGCCAGGCATCGAACGTCAGGTCCATCGCGGCGAGCTTGGCAAAGCCCTCGCGGAAGCCCGCATCGGCCATCAGCCCAGGCGGTGCCGGATTGCCGGGATTGAGCGTCACCGGATCGGCATCCCAGGCGGTGATGTGACGGATGCCGCGGAACCGGTCGCCACCGGCGCGAATGTGCGCTTCCAGAACCTGCTCCACTCGTGCACCAAGCGCCAGATTCGCGTGGCCCACGATCCCGGCGCAAATTCGCGTGCCGCCGTAGATGCCCGATGCACCCATTGCCGCGACGCCGTTGACGAATTCGGTTTCGCCAACCGGCTTGGTTTCATCGGGACCGGATGCACGATGGAAGGCGCGGCACTGCACGAACACCGTCGCGGTTATCTTGTGGCCGCTGTTCAGGTCCTCCAGCAGCTCCGGCAGCAGATAGCGCCAGTCGCGGCGATCCCACAAATGATGATGCGGATCGACGATGGGCAGGTCCGGTTCAAGAATCGCTTCATTGCGTCGGGCCAGCCAATCATCGCGAACGCGCAGGTAATGCGACGACTGGTTTGTGCCCTGGGTCGTACTTGTGCTCATGTGAATGCTTCCTCCCGCTGTTCACCCGTTGACCGCGCCCGCCACCAGCCCGCGCACGATATACCGCTGCACGCATAAGGCCAGAGCCAGCACGGGCAGCGTGATCAGGGTCGCCGCCGCCATCAACGTGCCCCACTGGATCGAGTTGTAGCCGATATAACCAAGCACCGCGACCGGCAGCGTCTTCGTGCGATCATTCGACAGCACCAGCGCGAACAGAAAGTTGTTCCACGACGCGATGAACCCGAGGATCGAGGTCGCCGCGATGCCCTGTGCAGTCAGCGGCACCACGATCCGTCCCAGCACTCCGGCGATGGAACATCCATCGATCAGCGCCGCCTGTTCAATTTCAGCGGGCAGAGCCTCGATGAAGCCCACCATCATCCAGACCGTCAGCGGCAACGTGAAGATCAGATGACTGGCGATCAGACTGGTGAAGCCACCGACCAGATGCAGCGACAGGAACATCACGAACAGCGGGATCAGGAACGCGATCCCCGGCGCCATTCGGGCCGCCAGCAGCACCACGCCCACGCCGGTTCGCCGGTACCGGGCCAGCGCATATGCCGCCGGAATGCCCAGCAACAGACCGATCAGCGTGGCGCCGACGGCAACCACGGTGCTGTTGACCATGTAGCGCGGGAAGTTGTTGTCGGCGAAAACCTGCGCGTAATTGGTCAGCGTCGGGCGGAACAGCAGCACGGGCGGATAGGCCAGAAAATCGACCGTCGCCTTGAACGATCCCAGCACCATCCAGGCCAGCGGTGCAAGAAACCCACCCACCACCACCCATCCGGCAATGATCAGCAGTGCCTGACGCAGGCGGCGGCGACTCACGCCGCAGCCCGCCGCATCCGGATCAGCGCCAACGTGCAAACCAGCACCAGCGCGAACAGTGCCAGCGCCACGGCCGATCCGTATCCGATCCGGTCATAGGACAGCGCCACGAGGTAATTGTACAAATTGATCGTTTCCGACTCATGCCCCGGACCGCCGCCGGTCATGACATAGATGATGTCGATCACCTTCAGCAGGTCCATCATCCGCAGCATGGCGGCAATCAGCAGGGTCGGCGCCAGCAAAGGGAAGGTGATGAAGCGGAAGCGCTGCCAGTAATTGGCACCATCGACGCGAGCGGCCTCGAACGGTTCCGGCGGCAGCGCGGCTAATCCCGCCATGCAGATCAGCGCCACCATCGGTGTCCACATCCACGCATCGACCATCACCAGGGTCGGCACGATCCAATCCGGGCTGGAAAGCCACAGCGGCGGTGAGGTGACGCCGATCAGGCGGAACAGGTAGCGCACGATACCAAGCGAAGGGTCCAGCATCACCACCCAGACCAGCCCCATGGCGGCCGGCGTCGCCACCATCGGCAGGATCAGCAGCGCGCGAAGCAAGTTGCGGGTCGGGAATCGCTGATCCAGCAGCAGAGCAATCCCAAGCCCGATCGGCAGATTGGAGGCCAGGCCAAGCCCGGTGAAATACAACGTGCGCAGCAGCGATGCGACGAAGCGATCATCGGCGATCAGTCCGCTGAAATTGTCGAACCCGATGTAACGCGGCGCCGCGAAGCCGATCATCGACCAGCGATGCAGACTCATGTAGCCGAGATACAGCAGCGGAAATCCCATCACCAACGCCATCGCGATCAGCGCCGGCGCTGTCAGCAGGTCCGGAGTCCAGTCGCGGCGGCGGCGTGCGGCGGTCCGCCCGGTCCGGTACCGCAGCGCCAGCGGCGCGACGCGCTCAGCCATTCAGGATCTGCACCACCTTCTTCTGCATCGCATTCGCCGCGGCGGTCGCGTCCTTGCCTTGCAGCACAGCGGTGATTGCCTCGCCCAGCGCGGCGCGAACTTCGGGCACCGGCAGCACCAGCGGATTGGCGCCGTTCGGTACCGCGTTGGGGATTTCCTGTTTGGTCGTCTCGATCAGGTCAGGCGGAACCGACTTGGTATAGACGTCACTGTTGTAGATCGACTGCCGCGAGGGCGGCAGATGGGTCGTTTCGGTCGATGCTGCCATGGCAGCTTTCGATGTCAACCACTGGATTGCCAGCCAGGTCGCCTCTTGTTTTTGCG
>DATIMO010000266.1:0-3601 GCA_035475215.1 Acetobacteraceae bacterium
CTCTTCGGCCGCGATATCCTGCAGGCCGAAAATGTTCTGATCGGTCGGGATCAGGTCGAGCACCTCCTCGTCGGCGGGCTCCGGCTCCGGCGCGCGCGAGAGCGACTTGATCAGGTCGGCTTCGAGCTTGTCGAGGCCGATCGTCTCGTCCGCGATCTCGCGCAGCGCGACCACCGGGTTCTTGTCGTTGTCGCGATCGATCGTCAGTTCCTCGCCCCGGCTCAGGTTCCGGGCGCGTTGGGCGGCGAACAGCACGAGCTCAAAGCGGTTCGGTACTTTCTGGACGCAATCTTCAACGGTGACGCGCGCCATGCGCTCTATCTCCGGCTTGGGATCGGTGGGAAACCCACGATGTAGGCCAGCTTCACCCGATTTGCAAGGAACCAGGCCGTTGTTCGCGAATCGGCAGTCTCACAGCACATGGATTGGCTGCAACGGAAGCGCCGCAATCAGCGCATCGACGCTGAGGCCAAGACGTGGATGCACCCAATCCGGCGCCACATCCCGCAGCGGCAACAGAACAAACCCGCGTTCGTGCGCCCGTGGATGCGGCAGCACCGGGTCGGGTCCATCACGCACCACCGCACCCATTGCGATTATGTCGAGGTCCAGCCGCCGTGCGGCATTGGGCACCGATCGCTCCCGGCCCGCCGCCGCCTCGATCGACAGCAGGGCGCCCAGCAGCGCCGCCGGCTCGGCCTCGCCCTCAAGATGCGCCACGCCGTTCACGTAATCCGGTTGATCGGAACGCGGCACCGGCGCGGTCCTGTACCAGCGAGAAAGTGCCCGCAGCCGAAGACCAGCCAAACCCTCCAGCGCCAACGCCGCGGCCCGGCACGTGCCGATCGGCGGCTCACCCATCTTGCCGGGCAGGTTGGCCCCGATGGCGATCAGTATCACCGCCGCTTCGCCGTCACACCGCAGGTCGGCGGCGTTTCACTTTTAGGCCAGGACATGGGATAATCATTCCCACTGAGCCCCGGACAACCGATTGGTCCGGCTCGCGCAGCTTCCGAAACCTGCCATCCAAGGACCGGCTGTCATGCATTTCCTGCCGACCGAACGCATCGCACTGTTCATTGACGGTGCAAACCTTTATTCCGCATCCCGCAATCTCGGCTTCGACGTCGATTACCGCAACCTGCTGGAGTATTTCCGTAAACAGGCCCACGTGATCCGCGCCTACTACTATTCGGCAGTCCTTGAGACTGAAGATTACTCCCCGCTCAAGCCGCTGACCGACTGGCTGGCCTATAACGGCTACACGCTCGTGACAAAGCCAGCAAAGGAATTCACCGATTCCGCCGGACGCCGCCGCGTCAAGGGCAATATGGATATCGAACTCGCTGTGGACATGCTGGAATTGGCGCCGCGCATCGATCATGCCGTGCTGTTCAGCGGCGATTCCGATTTCCGGCGCCTGGTCGAAGCTGTGCAGCGCAAAGCAGTCCGCGTGTCGGTGGTTTCCTCGATCCGGACCAGCCCGCCGATGGTGGCAGATGAGCTGCGCCGCCAAGCCGACCAGTTCCTCGAACTGGCTGATATCGCGCCCGAGTTCACCCGCCGCCAGACCGAGCCGCGAACCAGGCCCGCGCCGACCCGCCAAACTCCCGCGGATCCATTCCAGGAATCCTCCGAACTCGCGTGATTGCGCCAACGCCGTGCCCTGATTGCCCACTCTGCCCCCGCTTGGCCCAGTATCGGGCGGCAAACCGCGCCACCAATCCGGACTGGTTCAACGCACCAGTCCCAGGCTTCGGCCCGATCGATGCGCCATTGCTGATCGTCGGACTGGCGCCCGGGTTGCGTGGCGCCAACCGGACCGGTCGCCCATTCACCGGCGATCACGCCGGCGTGCTGCTCTATCACACCTTGCTACAACTCGGCCTTGCTAGCGGCACCTACGGCGCCGAACCGAATGACGGGCTGGACCTGCAACACTGTCGGATCGTCAACGCGGTTCGCTGCGTGCCGCCTGCAAACCTTCCCAAACCCGCTGAAATCGTCACCTGCAACCAGTTCCTGCTAGCCGAATTGACCGCCATGACCACTCTGCGGGCAATCCTGGCGCTGGGTGTCGTGGCGCACACCGCGGTGTCGCGGGCCTTTGATCTGCCAGTCGCGCGGCTACGCTTCGGGCACGGCGCAATCCATGCATTGCCGAACGGGTTGCTGCTGGCGGACAGCTATCATGTGTCTCGTTACAATACGAACACCGGCCGCCTGACCTCCGAAATGTTCGAATCGGCGCTGCGGGGATTGCTTGCGCGCCTGGGCTGATACCAAGCGCCGTTGATCGCCCACGATGGCCGTCTGCTGATCAATGGGACACGGCAAATAGGCTTGTCACTACGGCCCCTCGCGCCCATCGGCGAACTCCACGTCGCGATGAACGTGCACCGACATCAGCAGGCCAAACCCGATCATCACGGTGATCACCGCCGATCCGCCATGCGACACCAGCGGCAGCGGCACGCCACCCACCGGAATGACCCCCATCACCATGGCAACGTTCACGAACACATAAAGAAAGAAATTCACCGCCAAACCGAACGCCACCAGCCGCCCGAACTGATGGCGGCAGCGCAGCGCCACGGCCATGCCGCCCAGAATGATCAGGCCGAGCAGAGCCATGACCGCAAGCGCGCCCATGAAGCCGAACTCTTCGCCAATCATGGTGAAGATGAAATCGGTCTGCTTCTCCGGCAGGAAATCCAGATGCCCCTGGGTCCCATGCAGGAATCCCTGGCCCCACATGCCACCCGAGCCGAGCGCAATCTTCGACTGGATGATGTTGTAGCCGGCACCGAGCGGATCGCTCTCCGGATGCAGGAACGTCTCTATTCGGGCCTGCTGATAACCGTGCAGGTGGCTGTATGCGAACCGGCCCGCCAACGGGATGAACAGCAGTGCAATCGCGAAAGTCCACCAGCGAACCCCCGCCGCAAAGAATATCGCCGCCCCAAGCACGCCGACGATGACCGCCGTGCCCAGATTGGGCTCCTTCAGGATCATTACGGCTGGAACCGCGACCGCGACCAACGGCGGCAGCAGGAACAGCGGATTGCCGATACGCTCCCATGATGCGCGATGAAACCATGCTGCCAATGCCAGCACGAGCGCGATCTTCATCAGCTCCGATGGCTGAAGTTCCAGGCCGCCAAGCTCTATCCAGCGCTGTGCCCCCTTGCCGACATGCCCGGCATGCGCGACCGCAACCAGCAACCCCAGCGCCACCGCATAAGCGGGCCAGGCGAGCCGTGCGATGAAGCGGATGTCGATCAGCGCTATCCCGACCAGCAGCAGCACCCCGGCGGCGAAACGCAGGGCGTGCCGGCTCGCATAGGGCGCGGCCGAGCCGCCGCCCACGCTATACAGTGCCACGTAGCCAACCCCAGCCAGCGCGCACAGCAGCAGCACGTACAACCAGTTGACGCGAAACAGCTTGCCGATGAGATCGAACGACGGCTCCCGCCACAGCCTGCGATCCATCATGTCGGACTCGCCTGCGCCACCTGGCCGCCTCCCGGCGACCCTGGAGCGCTAGTACGGTTGGCCGGATCGCGCCTCAACGCGGCTACCATGATATCCCGCGCCATCG
>DATIMO010000267.1:0-4197 GCA_035475215.1 Acetobacteraceae bacterium
TGGAACCATCGTGACCGTTGGAGCTATAACTGGCCAAATGACACCTACCGGCATGACCTGGGATTTCATTATCGACAATATTCACTTTAACCAACCCCTTCCGACTGTTCCTGAACCCGCGTCTGCGGTTCTCCTTGCAACCAGCTTACTCGGCCTTGGAGCGGTTCGTAGGAGGTATGGTCGGAAACGCTGAGCCCTGACGGACAACCCGACCTCCCTCGACGAAGCTGCCGCGTAGATCGCGCGAACGGCGGCGCGAGCGATTGATGCGTCGCGGGGAGTTGCCCAAACCGAGCGGCTAAGCTGGCCGAAAGCGCAGCAATCCATAATTTAAGAATTATGAACCAAAACCGGGGTCATGAGATCAAACAGCTTTTCCGGTTCGTATCTCCGGTTCATAATAATGGCATGAAAACCGACCCGCCACCCCCGCAAAGCACCGACGACGACCCCGAGAACGCGCGTCATGTCGCCCATGGGCTCCTGCGGCGCCAAGGCATCGGCTTCCTCAAGCACAAACCACAAAGGATCTCGGTTGACGGTGAAAAGGTGTTCGAGTGACCCACACCAGGATCCGCAAATTCAACACGAAGGACACCTATCCCGAGCAGAAGCTCGATAACGACCTGTGTCAGGCGATAATTGCCGGCGATACCATCTATCTCCGCGGCCAGGTACCGCAGGACCTGGACACCGGCGCGAGCGTCGCGATCGGCGACCCGGCCGGGCAGACGGAACAGGTAATGCGCAACATCGACACGTTGCTGCGCGAGTGCGGATCATCGCTGGACCACATCACCAAGGCGACCGTATATCTGACCGACATCCGCTACCGGGAGCCGGTCTATCGGGTTGCCGGCCGCTGGCTGAGAGGGGTGTTTCCGGTGTTCACCGGCCTCGTCGTCGTCGCTCTGGCCCGTCCCGAATGGCTGGTGGAAATCGATGTGATCGCGGTGAAGCCTTCCGATGCGTAGCGCGGAAAAGCGCAGCGCATTCCGCGGGCGCCGCGCGTAGCGCTCAGATCACTCGTTCTTCCGCCGTGATCAGGTGCCGCGGTGTTTCGCCCAGCAGAGCCCGGCGGCAGTTGGCCAAAGCTCGGCGCAACCCGACATCCCGATCCCCTGCCTGCGCCGAGTTGTGCGGCGATGCGATAACGTTGGGCAGATCCAGGAGCGGGTGATCCATGCGGAACGCACCGTGACGGACCGGCTCCACCCACCAGGCATCGATACACGCGGTGAAGCCGGGATGGTCATGCAGGTGCTGATACAGCGCCGCTTCGTCGATGATCTCGCCGCGCGCGAGATTGACCAGGATCGCGTCGGTTTTCATGCGGCCCAGCGCCGCGGCGTCGATCAGTCCCGTTGTGGCGCGCGTCAGCGGGGTGCTGATCACCAAGACGTCCGACGCTGCGAGAAGCGAATCAAGTTCGCCGGGTGTGCCGATCCAGTCGATCGCTTCATCCGTGCGGCCTCGTCGGTTGACCGCATGCACCTGCATGCCGATGCAGCGTGCCAACCGCGCCAGGGCGATCCCGACCCCGCCAAAGCCAAGAATCCCGCAAACCCCGCCGGCCAGCATGCGGTTCTGGTTGGACTGGTTGAACTCGCCCCTCGCCATCGCCGCCTGCTCGACCGGCAGCCGTTTCGCGGCGGCAAATGCCATCGCCAGCGCATGTTCGGCCATCGGTTCGGCGTAGGCGCCGCCGTTGTTGGCAATGGCGACGCCGTGCGGCAACTCGTCCATTGGGATGAAATCCACGCCGGCGGTCATGAACTGGATCAGACGCGCCGCCACGAGCAACTGTGCCTCGCCCGGCCGAAGCTCTTTCGCCGTATTCCACGACAGCAGCACCGTCGTCCGGCGCAGCGCATCGGCGCGGGCAGCGGGGTCAAGATCGGGCAGATATACGACGTCCGCAATCTCGCTGACCGCTCTATCCAATGCTGCACGGCGAGAGTCGGCAACGCTGAAAGCAATTGACAACACAGGTCGGGTCATCGGCAGCGGCTCCATGCGGGGCGGACACGAAAAAGGCGGGGCCGATGGACCCCGCCTTCGTTGGCCGACCCGATCCGGCTACATGTTGTTGCCGGCGCCCGACGGCGTAAAGGTATGCCCCTGCTGAGCCGCCTGCAGGCTCTGCTCGTTCAGCCGCGCAACTTCGGCGTTCTGAGCATTCGGGTTTGCGTTGCTGACGCCGCGTGAATGCCGGTTTGCCGCATGCATGTGGGTCGTGGAGTGAGTCGAGGACTGGTTGCCCATGTTGCTCGTGGACCCCGCCTGACCCGTGGTCATGCCATGCGAGCCGTTCGTCGACCCAGCGGACCCGGTGGACCCAGTGGACCCCGTGGACATGGATCCGGCGCCGGTCTGGCCGGCCGCTGTCGAGCTGCTGCCGGGCGACGTCGTTCCAGTGTTCGTCTCGGTGCCGGTCGCGTTTGCCGCGGTATTCGATCCGCCGGTCGTGGTTCCGGACATGCCGGTCGTCGTCCCCTGGGTCATCGGTGCGGTGCTGCCGACCGCGGGGGCTCCGTTCGCACCGGGATTCGTGGCCGACGAACCTGTGTTCGCCCCGGCGCTGTTTGTCGTATTGGTCGAACCAGTGTTCATGGCTTGGTTGCCACCGCTCTGGTTCTGGCCGCTCGTGGCACCCGCCATGCTCCCACTCGTGTTACCACCCGAGCTACCGGAGCTTGTCCCGGAGCTTGACTGGGCAAGCGCCGGAACCGCACCAGCCAGGGCGAGGCCCAGCGTCAGTGCGCCAAGTGCCGTCATCATCCGTCCTGAGGTCATCCGAACTCTCCTGTGTCCAACAGCCGGCCTTCACGACGCCGCCCGATCATTGGCGAACGCGCGTGCCGCCTCTTCGTTGCAGGTGGGGTCCCCTTTGTTTGATGGGCGTTCACAACCCGGAGACAGCTTGCGAAGCTTCCGTTTTCCCGGAACAACGCGTCAGCAGCGGGAGCGGACATCGTGAGCGAATCGGCCGAGGACATGATGCAACGCATGATGCAGGACGAACGCTACATTCGGGCGGTCGCCACACTGCGCACAGAGCATGAGCGGCTGGTGGGCGATGTCATCCAGTTGACAGAGATCCCAGCTCCGCCCTTCCAGGAGACTGAGCGGGCGCAGGCGTTTCGCGACATGGCGTTGGCGCACGGGCTGGAACACGTGAAAATGGACGCCGTGGGCAACGTCACCGGCCTGCGCCGGGGCGCCGGTGCGGGTTTGCTGTGCGTGGCCGCGCATCTCGACACGGTGTTCCCCGCCGGCACCGACGTGACCGTGCGGCGCAAAGGGACCAGGCTGATGGCTCCGGGCGTCGGCGATGACACGCGCAGCCTGGCGGTACTGCTTGCCTGGATGCGGGCGCTGGATGCGGCGGCGATCCGTACGCGGGCGGACGTCCTGTTCGTCGCGTCGCCGATGTGGGGGAAGAAGGACCTGGTGATCTGCGCGGCATGCGGCATCTGTTCCTGGAAGGCGAATTCGCCGGCCGGATCGACGCGTTCATTACCGTCGATAGCCCCGACATGGACCGCATCGCGACGGGCGGTGTGGGGTCCAAGCGGTACCGGGTCTCGTTCCGCGGAACGGGCGGCCACAGCTACGGCGCTTTCGGGCTGGTCAATCCAATGTATGCGATGGCCGATGCCGTGCAGCGTTTGTCCCGGCTGGACGTACCGAAATCGCCACGCACCACCTTCAGCGCCAGTGTCACCGGCGGTGGAACGTCGATCAACTCAATTCCCAATCTGGTCTGGACGGAGTTCGACTTGCGCTCGGAATCCGCCGCCGAACTGGAACGGCTGGAAACCCGCTTTCTGGCGCTGGTTGCCGCGGCCGTGGATGCCGAGAACGCAGCACGCGCCACGCGCAACGGCCCGGTGACGGCCGAGCTCATTAAAATCGGCGATCGCCCCGCGGGGCAGACCGATGAGGCAGCGGCATTGCCGCAATTCGCCCGGGCCGCGCTGCGCGCTCACGGATTCGATCCGACGTTCGAGCATTCGTCCACCGACGCCAATATCGCGATGAGCCTTGGCATTCCGGCGATCAAGATCGGCTCCGGTGGTACGGGCGGCCGAGGCCATTCGCTGGACGAATGGATCGACGTGGAGCCGAAGGCGTCCGTGAGGGGCATGGCGGCCGGCCTGGCTACGGTTTTGGCGGCGGCGGGGATGGAGATGG
>DATIMO010000268.1:0-3099 GCA_035475215.1 Acetobacteraceae bacterium
TCCTGCGGTGGCACAGGTCGCCGCGGCCCATCGATACCCACCAGTTCGCTGACCCGGGACGTGAAACGACCGGTCAGTTGCGCCATCGTCCAACCGAACGCGAACCACGCGGCAATCGCTGCACCGACCAGGATCACTAACGCCAGCACGATCGCGATCAGGCCGGCGGCGGGACGTCGTGGCCGGGTCAGTTGCGCAATCGTGTCTTCCTGTTCCTGAACCCGCCGTGACACTGCCTCGATCGTCTGGCGCAGCGCCTGCATGTCCGCGGCGCTTCTGCCGGTTGCCGCGTCACGCGTCGCGGCCGCGTGCTGCTGCACGTCCAGCCGCTCGGTCAGGCCGTTGATCGCAGCGCCAAGTCGGTCAAGTTCCGCCTCGACGCGGGTGACGCTGGCGGTCACGCCGGAGGCTCCGCCGGAGCGGGCGATTTCGGCATCGTTGCGCACCGCGTCCAGGCTTTTGGCCAGCCGGTCGAATAGAGCGTCGTCGTCCTGTTCGTCTGCCATTCTGTCTGCCGGGTCTGTGTCAGCGCGGCTTAGCATATCATGCGGCGGGCACACCTTTGGTGGTCGAATATTCGAAATGCAGTGCCTGGCCCGGGTGAGCCACGCCGAAGATCGCATGTGCGGCAACCGCGGCTTCGCTGAAGCCTTGCAGGATCAGCTTCAGCTTGCCTGGATACGACGCAATATCGCCGATCGCGAACACACCGGACCGGCTGGTCTGGCATGTTGCGGGATCGACTCTGACATGATGCTGCACCAAGTCCAGCCCCCAGCCTGCGATCGGGCCGAGATCCATTGCCAGCCCGAAGAACGGCAGCAGCACGTCGGCGCCAAGTCGGCGGGTTTCGCCCTTCAGCGTGGCGATCTCGACCTCCGCCAGCACCCCGTCGGCGCCATGCAGGGCATGAAGCTGATACGGGATCACCATCTCGATTTCGCCGCGAGCGGCCGCGACATCGAGCTGCGCGGCCGATTCGGGTGCGGCGCGGAATTTCGCCCTTCGGTGTACGACGGCGACGCGAGCGATGTCCTTCAGCGCCAGCGCCCAGTCCACCGCCGAATCACCGCCGCCTGCGATGACCACGCGCTTGCCGCGCAAATCGTCGCGTCTGCGAACATAATACTGGACCGTGCCGGTTGCCTCGTAGTCGGCCAATCCGAGCAACGGTGGGCGATTGGGGCCGAATGCGCCGACCCCGGCCGCGACGATCACCGCTTTGGCACGGATGGTGTCGCCCTGGTTGGTGGTCAACTGGAAATCGCCGGCGACGCCGGACAGTGCCTCGACCGTGCGACCGAGCAGGCGCGGGGCATGAAACGGTGCGATTTGAGTCTCCAATGCCGCGATAAGCTCTCCGGCGTCGATCGCAGGGTGGGCGGGGATGTCGTAGATCGGCTTTTCCGGATAAAGCGCCGCGCATTGGCCGCCAGTTTCCCCCAGCGCATCGATCAGCACGCTGGAGAGTTGCAGCATCCCGAGTTCGAACACCGCGAACAGCCCCACGGGGCCGGCGCCGATGATCGCCACGTCGGTTTGGAGGTGCTCGGGCATGAGCGCCGCGTAGCCGGTGGGTGGTGCGGGATCAAGGAGCAAGACCAAACGCCCGGTAAAGGCCTTGGCCTCCTGCGCACGATCAACCCGCGCCCGACGCGCTGTTCACCAAGCACTCTGCGACAGAAATGTCGCTCAGAACTTTCTTGGCCACCTACCCCGGCCCGAGACGGATATGCCTCTGGTATTTTTTCGAACTGTGATCCACATCACAGCTAACGGGGTAGTCGGGTCCTAGGGTGGGCTCGTACCCGAAGGCGATCGCGCAATGCTTGAAACCAGTCTCTCTGCTTATTTTACTTCCGCGCGCGGTCTGCGAAGCACCGATCCTTCCGTGCGGCGGCCAGCCATCTCGGCACTTCTGGAACTGGCGCGAGGCCCTGCTGGGGCCGTGCAGGCCAGTGCGGAACGGGCGCTGACGAAGGAATTCGGTCCCTATGCGGTCAGCGAAGGATTGGCGGGCTGCGCCGGATCAGCCGAGGCGGTGATCGCCTGCTGTGCTGAAGATCGGGATTGCCAGTCGTGCCCTTGGCTGTGGATCGAACGGGCGAAAGCCTTTGAAAATTACGGGAACCTCTTTGGTCCGGGTGCATCCGAGGCCATTGGTTAGCACCCGGCCTGCCCAGGATCGGCAGAACCGATCTTCCCCCGGTGCAGCAGACGTGCGCCGACAGGAACGATGTGGAAAATCGCAGGCCAAGGTTCACGCGGGGGGACCTTGAGACACATTGAGCGCCACAGAGAAGCGGCATAGTCCTTCTCCGCGGCCCTCCGGGAGCTCTGCTTGCCGGGTACGCTGCGACCCAGGCCATGGCCATGCCGTTGGACATCTCACTCCCGGACCTCGCCGCAACCCTGCGACTCGGTGGCCGCATTGCCGCCCTGGCGCGTCCGGGCGACGCCATCCTGCTGGAAGGTCCCCTGGGTGCCGGCAAGACCGTCCTCGCCCGCGCCTTCCTGCGAACCACTACGGGCGAGCCCTCGCTCGAGGTGCCGAGTCCCAGTTTCACCCTGGTCCAGACCTATGAAACGCGCCTCGGGCCAGTGCACCACTATGATCTCTGGCGTCTCGATGGCCCGGCCGCGCTGGGCGAACTCGGCTGGCAGGACGCGCTCAGTGACATTGTGCTTGTCGAATGGCCGGACCGGCTCGGTCCGCTGCGACCGCCCGGAGCCCTCACGATAGTCTTGCAGCCCGGGCCGAATGATGCCAGGCGGGCAACGTTGACGGGCTGGCCGGAGCGAATCGAGCAGATCGGATGAACCGGGAAACGATCATCGCCGATTGCCTGGCGCAGCACGGCTATTCGCTCCGGAACACGTCCGCTCTGGCGCAGGATGCCAGCTTTCGGCGCTATCTTCGCCTGTCGGGCGGTCCGCAGCCGGCCGTGCTGATGGATGCTGCACCGCCCGAGGATATCCGCCCGTTCCTGCATGTCGCCGCTCATCTTGGGGACCTCGGGCTCTCGGCGCCGCGGATCATCGCGGCGGATGAAATCGCCGGACTGGTTTTGGAAGAAGACCTGGGTGACGATTTGTTCG
>DATIMO010000269.1:0-5486 GCA_035475215.1 Acetobacteraceae bacterium
GATATCATAGCCGGGGCCGTATGGCGGAAATATGAAAAACTGGACGAACGCTTCTACGAAATGGCCGCGCCGGCCTTTCGAAGGAGTCGGTCGGGTCAGGTCATGGGCTATGGAATCGTGAAAGTGCCAAAAGCCGGGTGGATTTGAGACGCCGGGCGGGACCGTGGTCCCGCCGTGCTATATGACGCACTCCCGGCATGAGACAATCTGGTATCCCGCGAATCGCTGTCAAGCTCTTTCTTCAACTGAATGCCAGTAGAGTACTGGTTGGGTGAGTGAGAATCGCCCTGCGTCGGATCCCGGGCCGGCTGAGGGCCTCAGCCCCGCCACGCCAGCATCCCGCGATGCGCGAGGTTTCGCATCAGGGCGCCTGCTCCGAAGCTCCAGGGCGCGCACTGATCGGTGGGTGACATGCGGTTCACCAGACGGCCCAGAGCGGGCGCGGCGATGGCGACGATATCTCCGGTTTTGTGGGTGAAGCCTTGGCCGGGCGCATCGCGGTCCTGCACCGGTGCAAACATGGTGCCCAGGAACAACACCGCGCCGTCCGGATAGCAATGATGCGCATTGATCATTTGTGCAACCAGATCGGCCGGGTCGCGGCTGATCTTCGCGATCGAGGACGCGCCTTCGATTCGGAAGCCGTCTGCACCTTCGACGGTGAGCGTGACGGTCATTCGACGGATTTGGTCCAGCCCGAATCCGGAGTCGAAGAAGCGCAGTACGGGGCCTATCGCGCATGACGCGTTGTTGTCCTTTGCCTTGCCCAGCAGCAGCGCGGATCGTCCTTCGACGTCGCGCAGATTGACGTCGTTGCCCAGCGTGGCGGCGACGATCCGGCCGGAGGATGCGGCGGCCAGGACCACCTCCGGCTCTGGGTTGTTCCAGGATGAGGCGGGATGAATGCCGGCATCCATGCCGGTGCCGATTGCGGCCATCGGCTGCGCCTTGGTGAAGATCTCGGCATCCGGGCCGATGCCCACTTCGAGGTACTGGCTCCAGGCATGCTGTTCGATCAGCACCTGCTTGAGCCGGGCAGCTTCGGTTGAACCCGGCTTCAGTTTCGCCAGATCATCACCCACCAGGCGATTGACCTCGCTCCGGATGGCGGCGGCGGCGGCCGGATTGCCGCGAGCCCGCTCCTCGATCACACGCTCGATCATCGAGACGGCGAAGGTGACCCCAGCCGCCTTGATCGCCTGCAGGTCGACTGGGGCCAGCAGCCAGGGGCGGGAGGGATCGCGGGTTTCGGGCGGGGTGTTGGCGAGCGCGGCGTCGAAGCGCCCCAGATTTTCCCCCCGCGCAGCCCGAAGGGCGGTAGCCGGATCAGGTGCCTCACAGAGATCGCGCATCGTAGGGAAGGCGGCGGTGATGTCCACCAGGTCCCCGCCGCGCACGCCGACGACGGAGGGCCCGCCTGCGTCCGGCCGCCACACACGGCCGGCCAGGGCTGCGCGATCTGCATCTTCGGGCAGCGCGGGCTGCAGCGCGTCCGTCAGGTCGGCCATGATGTTCTCCTCGGGCTGAGGCTTCCCATATACTACCGGGCATGCAACCCGAACGAGGGCTCCTGATGAAGCGACTGTTCGGTGGTGCCTCGCATGAGGCGCCCACCCAGGATTTTCCCGTCACCCACACCACGGAGGAATGGCGCCGGCAACTTGCGCCCGCCCAATTCAAGGTGCTGCGCGAGCATGGCACGGAACGGGCCGGCAGCAGTCCGTTGAACCAGGAAAAGCGACCGGGGCGGTTCGTCTGCGCGGGTTGCGGCGAAGCTGTGTTCGAGTCCGGCACCAAGTTCGAAAGCGGCACCGGCTGGCCGAGCTTCTGGGCGCCGATCGAGGGTGGAGTTGCCACCAGCGAGGACCGCAGCCTGTTCACGACGCGCACCGAGGTGCATTGCAGCCGCTGCGGCGGCCATCTCGGGCATGTCTTTGAGGATGGCCCACAGCCGACCGGGCTGCGCTACTGCATGAATGGCGTGGCGATGAATTTCGAGCCGGGCTGACGGCGGCGGCCGGCGGTTGCTATTAACAGTTGCTCCGATCGATGTTAGCATCCCCGAACAATAACCAGAACAGCGGGATGTGGTCATGTCGAAGCGTCCGTCACGTCGTGACGTCCTCAAGATAGGTCTGGCCGGCGCTGCCGGCTCGGCGCTCGGCGCTGGTTCGGGGCGAGCTGCACCCAAGGCCCTGAGCATGATGCATGAAAGCTCGTTCATCCCGGCCTATGACGCGTATTTCAAGACCGTTCTCGCACCGGCCTACGAGAAGGCCACCGGCATCAAGGTGAGCTATGAACTCGTCAGCGTCGGCAGCCTGCAAACACGAGTGACCACTGCGGCGGAAACCGGCTCGGGGCCGGACATGACGCTGAACTTTTTCAACTGGCCGTTCCTGTATGACGATAAATACGTCGATGTCAGCGACATCGCCGAGGAGATCGGGAAGCAGTCGGGCGGCTGGTACGATTCGGCCAAGGAAGCCGTGATTGTGAACGGCAAATGGAAGGCGCTGCCGTTCGGCAATGTCGGTCAACTCATGAACTGGCGTACCGACTGGTTCAAGGAAGTCGGGTTCGAGAAGTTCCCCGATAGCTGGGATGAGCTGCTGGAAGCCGGAACCAAGCTCAAGAAAGCCGGCCACCCGTTCGGTTTCGAGCTTGGTCACGGTTTCGGCGACAATCATGGCTGGCTGTATCCGCTGCTGTGGTCCCATGGCGGGCGCGAAGTGGAGCCAGACGGCAAGACGATCGTGCTTGATTCCGACGAAACCGCCCAGGCGGTCGATTTCTGCCGCAAGTTCTTCCAGCAGACCATGTTCGAGGACGTGTTGGGTTGGACCGATCCGGCCAACAACAAGGCCTACCTGTCGGAGCAGATCTCCTGCACCAACAACGCCGAAAGCATCCTGTACATCGCCAAGAAAGACTTTCCGGATATCGCCAAGGTCACCGATCAATCGCTCAATCCGCAGGGACCCAAGGGGCGCTTCCACATCCTGGCGCCGTGGAGTCATTCGGCTTTCAGCCGCACGGAGGACCCCAAGCCCGCAAAGGACTTCCTGCGCTGGCTGATGCAGCCGGAACAGGTGGGTCCGTGGTATGCATCGGCGGTCAGCTATTACGCGCCATTCCTGAAGAAATACGACGACGCACCGCTGTGGCATGTCGAGCCGCGCAACCTGCCGTATCGCGATTCGCTGGCCACATCGCATCTGCCGGGCTGGCCAGCGCCGATCAGCCGTCCGCAATCGGAAAGCGTGGCGAAATACGTGGTGGTGGATATGTTTGCCAAGGCGTGCACGGGCAAATCGACCAAGGACGTGATCGCTGACGCGGTGGCGCAGCTGAAGCAGATCTATCGGTCCGGTGCCTGAAGGGGCCGCTGCGGTCATTGACGCCGCAGGGTGAAACACGCAGCCTTTTGCTTCGTGAAGGGAAGGATGGGCTGATGCGGCAGATTGGTGGCACCGGGCATATGTTGTTTGGGCGGGTCTTGTTGCTGGCTGCGACATTTGGCGCCGGGGTTCCGGTGACAGCCTGGGGCCAGCCGTTCCAGTGCGGGCACAAGGGCGGTGATTTCACGTACGGACTGGAGGCGAACGTCGCCGGACTGGATATGCAGGCATCGGCTGCGGCGTCCACCCGCAACATCGCGATGAATATCTACGAAACGCTGGTCACGCGCGATGAACATATGAAACCGCTGCTGCAGCTTGCGCAGTCGGTGGATACCGATCCGGACAACAAGGTGTTCACCTTCCATTTGCGGCAGGGGGTGCATTTCCACAACGGCAACCCGATGACGTCGGCGGATGTGCTGGCATCCTTCCAGCGCTACCAGCGCGTCGGGATCGATCGCTCGATCCTTGCGCCGGTCGATCATCTGGACGCGCCGGACCCCGGCATCTTTCGCGTCACGCTGAAGGAGCCGCGCCCGACATTCCTGGAGAGCATGTCGTCGATCACCGTGCCGATCATCATCATCCCGAAGGAGAATGTGGACGCGCCGCCGCAGCAGTTGCCAGCGGTGGGGACGGGACCATTTCAGCTCGTGCAGTTCGTGCCCGACAGTTATGTGAAGCTGAAGCGGTTCGATGGATATACGCCGGACAGCCGGTACAGTGATGCGGATGGTTTTGGCGGTTACAAGGTGGCGTGCCTGGACACGGTGACGTTCCGCATGGTGCCGGAGCCGGGCGCTCGCGTGGCCGGACTGGAAACCGGCGAGTTGCAGGGCGTGGAGGACGTGCCGACCATCGCGCAGAAGCGGCTGGCGACGAACAAGTCGATTCATCTGCTGAAGCTGGATAATTTCTGGCTGAATGTAACTTATCCGAACTGGTCACAGGCACCGACCGACAATTTGAAGTTCCGTCAGGCGGTGCAGGCCGCGGTGGGCAATGAGGATATCATGCAGGCGGCGACAGATGGCGCATGGCGGCCCAATCCGTCGCTGCAGTATCCCGGCACCACCTATTACTCCGAGACAGGCAAGGAACTGCTGGACCAGCACAATCCGGAGAAAGCAAAGGCATTGCTGAAGGAGGCCGGCTATCACGGCGAGCCGGTGGTGCTGCTGACCAACAAGGATTACCCGGTGCTGTACAACTCGGCACTGGTCATGTCGGAGCAGTTGAAGGCTGTCGGCATCAACGCGCAGCTTCAGGTGCTGGACTGGCCGAGCGCGCTGCAAAGGAGCATGAAGGGCAGCGAGAAGTGGAACTTCTTCTTCACCGGCTGGATCACGTATGTGGCACAGGGCGGCATGCAGACGCTGCGCACCATGGCGGAACCGAACCCGGTGTTCACATCACCCGGCGGCAAGGTCCCGGCGCAGTACATGAAGGACTTTGACGAGGTATCCAACGGAACGACAGTGGCGGCCCGTCAGGCGGCGTTTGCCGACGCGCAGAAGCTTGCGTTCGAGGACGTGATGGTGATCCCGTTCGGTGTCATGCCGAAAGTGCAGGGCGTGCGGGCGAATGTCGAGCACTACACGCCGTTCTATAACCCGCGCATGTACAATGTGTGGATCAAGCAGTAACGGGCGACCTGAGCCGAACGGGAGATCGGGTTGACGGTCTCTTACGGACTGGACGGGACCAGGATTGCCCGGCCGCGCGCCGCCCGAAGCTTACGGCGCTGGACCGAGCGGCAGGACGTTTTCAGTTGGTTGATGGTGATCCCGCCGCTGCTGTTCCTGCTGGCGCTGGTGGGATACCCATTCGTGTATGGCATCTGGCTGAGCCTGGAGCGGCGACCGGTGGCGCAGCCGGGCGTGTTCATCGGGCTCGGCAATTTCATTGCAGACTGGCACGATCCGGTGTTCTGGCAGGTGGCACAGAACACGTTTGTTTATACCGGCGCGGCGACGGTGCTGAAGATGGTCGGCGGGCTGGCCCTGGCGCTTGTGATGAACCAGAATTTCCGGGCGAAGAATCTGGTTCGCGCGCTGCTACTGCTGCCGTTCATCGTGCCGA
>DATIMO010000270.1:0-1664 GCA_035475215.1 Acetobacteraceae bacterium
AACAGCCCGTCGAAGCGCGCATCGCGGCTCAGTCGCGCCTGCTCGCACACGTGCGGTTCGGGCAGCGTGCGATCGGGCAGGGCAGTGGCAACGGCGTCGTTCATGGCCGCAGGCTAGCACCGCGCGCGCCGGCGAACTCGCCGTTTTCGGACATCGATGTTGCGGCGTCCCGCAGCCGGTATTCACACGCCTCTGCCGGCTGGCGAAACGGTCGGGCCGCGCCTCGACGGTCCGCCACCCTCCGCTCATGCCATCGGGCTGCGCTCTATTTGATCGGCGCCATCAGGTGCTCATACGGCGTTCCGGCCCACATCACGTACGGCATCGAAACATCCGGATCCGGGTTGCTCGGATAGCCGGCATAGAAGGCCGGGTCCGCCCCCACGATCATGAAATGCGGTCCGGTCTTGATCCAGTGGTTGCCGCTTTCCGGCTTTGCCGCGTACGGATCGGTGTTGCTTGCGTCCGTGCCGCCTTCCAGCATGTACATCAGGCCGAGTTTGCCGGATGGCGGCGGCTGATGACCCATCCACGCCTGCGCCCATGCCATCGCATTCTTGTCCATGCACATGGGATCCGGTCCCGGCGTGGTCGGGTTGTCCGGCATGCAGGTGAAGTCGTTGCTGCCTTTGCGCAGCGTGCGCATTTTTCCATCCGCGCCGATCGCCACGATCGTCGCGCCCCTGGCGACGCGTGCCGGCGCAGCGCGCATCGCACTCGCGATCAGGTGCGCGTCGGTCGGTGCCTTGGGGTTGGCCGCCTGCACGGTGCCAGTGGCAACGAGCAGCGTGGCGGCGACGGTAAACCGGTTCATCAAGCCTGATGTGTGCATGACAGCCTCCAGCAGTGATCCGCGCTGGCCATGCCGGGGTTCCCGCTGGCAGTCTGTGCCGCGATCCGGCGCGGGTCAATTGGCGGAACGTCAGGACGATACGGGCCTGTGGGCCTGTGCGCCGCGAAAAACACGATGCGATCGCCCGCATTTCCCCCACGAGCGGATGCAACGCAGACAACGCAAACCCACCTCCGCCGAAGGCGGCAACGCGCTGCCGGCCGCTCGAACGCCATCGCTATACTCGGTGGTCTGACGCCACGGAGCCTGAAGCCATGACCGCCCCCACCCGCATCGACACCACCCGCGTGATCCGCGCGCCGCGCGGCACCGAGCTTTCCTGCAAGAGCTGGCTCACCGAAGCGCCGTTCCGCATGCTGCAGAACAACCTCGATCCGGAGGTGGCGGAGAACCCGGCCGAGCTGGTGGTGTACGGCGGCATCGGCCGCGCCGCGCGCAACTGGGAGTGCTTCGACGCGATCCTCAAATCGCTGCGCGAATTGAACGACGACGAGACCCTGCTGGTGCAGTCCGGCAAGCCGGTCGGCGTGTTCCGCACGCATGCCGACGCGCCGCGCGTGCTGATCGCCAACTCCAACCTGGTGCCGCACTGGGCCACCTGGGAGCACTTCAACGAGCTCGATAAGAAAGGCCTGATGATTTACGGCCAGATGACCGCCGGCTCGTGGATCTACATCGGCTCGCAGGGCATCATCCAGGGCACCTACGAAACCTTCGTCGAGATGGGCCGCCAGCACTACGGCGGCAACCTGAAAGGCAAGTGGCTGCTCACCGCCGGCCTCGGCGGCATGGGCGCGGCGCAGCCGCTGGC
>DATIMO010000271.1:0-4019 GCA_035475215.1 Acetobacteraceae bacterium
CAGAACGTGGCGATAGACCTGGACCTGGGTCAGTCCGGTTGCCAGTCCGGCGCTTGCCTGGCCGGCGGCAATGGATTGAATGCCGGCGCGCACCTGCTCACCGATGCGAACCGCGGTATAGAGGCCCAGGCAGACCACCGCGGTCCAGAATTCCGCATGCGGCAGGCCGCGTTTCAACCAGTCGCCCGCGGCTTTCGGCAGCACTTCCGGCAGCACGAAGTACCACAGGAACATCTGAACCAGCAGCGGGATATTACGGAACAACTCCACATAAGCCGCGGCGACCGTGCGCACTGCCCGACTGCGCACGGTCCGTGCAATACCAAGCACCGAGCCCAGGCTGAACGCGATCACCCATCCGGCAAGCGCGATCAGCACCGTCCACATCAGGCCGGACAGGATCCAACCAAAATAGGGCGGGGTGGTCAGAACGGACCAGTTCCAACTGTAGCGCATCAGTCGGGATAGGCTTCACCCTGCAGCACGTATTTCAGTTCCGGGTTCATTGGGCCGGCGATCGGGCCGATCCATTTGTCGTACAGCTTGAACATATCGCCGGACTTGATCAGGTGGGCAATGGTGCGCACGCCGACCAATCGGAATGCTGAATCATCGCGTCGGACCACGACGGAGTACGGATCGAAAGACAGCAACCGGCCGACAACCTCGTATTGTTCGGGGTGCGCGGCCTTGGAGATCAGGCCGTGTTCCACGATGGCGTCGGTCACGTAGCAATCGACGCGACCGCTTTCGAACGCCAGCCAGCCGCGCGGCTGGTCCTCGGTATCGAGAAAGGTGATGCCCAGGTGTTCCTGCGCGTCGATGGCCTTGATGATTTTCTCATTGGTGGTGCCCTGGTTGACGGCGACGCGTTTGCCTTTCAGATCTTCGACCTCGTGGATGCCGGAATCCTTGCGCACCAGAAGCTGGTTGCCAGTGATGTACATGGTGGGAAGAAAATCGACCTGACGCTGGCGCGCCAAAGTGTGCGTGGTGGTAGAACACGCCATGTCGATCGTGCCGTTCACCAGCAGCGGGATCAGCGTCGTGCCCATGATGGTGACATAGCGGACCTGGAGCTTGTCCAGCTTCAGTTCCTGTTTCACGGCATCGACGATGTGGGAACATAGCTCGATCGAATAGCCGACGGGATTGCCGTCGCTGCCGGTGTAGGAGAACGGGACCGAATTTTCCGACCGACCGATGGTGATCGTGCCGCTGTCCCTGATCTTCTTCAGCGTGCCGTAGAGATCGTCCGCCGAAGCAGTGCCGGCGACCACGCAGCCGAGCGCGATGCCGGCGGCCAGGGCAAGTGCTTTCATGGTGTGAGTTCCCTCCTCTCCCCGCGTGCTAGCTGCGCAGCACGCGCGCGATGATTTCCGCAAGCTTTTCGTAGTCTGTCATTTCGTTATAGGCATGCGCCGAAAGTCGCAGCCAGATGCCACCGGCCTGCGCGTGCAGTGGCACATCGGTGCGCGCTTCCAGCAGGCGAGCGCGCAATTCGCGGGCACGCTCGGCGGAAACATCTCCGGTGAGGGGCAATCGGACGACGCCCATGGATCCGGCAAGATCGCCCGCCGCGCCTTTTTCCGTGTTCAGCCGGCGCGCGATCATGGCAGTCGCTTCGGCGGCGAGTGCGATGTTGCGCGCGCGCAGGGCCGGGCCGCCGATGCGATGGTGGAAATCGATCGCCGCCGGGGTGGCCAGAAACGCGCTGAAATCGCGCGTGCCGGTCCAGTCGAACTCCTCCAGGAAGCCTTTGCCGTAGCCATGCGAGATGGTAACCGGATGCAGGCCGTCCTGCCGGTCGGGCGCTGCCCAGATGAACGCGCTGCCCTTGGGGGCGCACAGCCATTTGTGGCAGTTGCCGACGTACCAATCGGCGCCGAGCGTCGAGAGGTTTATGTCCACCTGCCCTGGCCCGTGCGCGCCATCCACTAGCACCGGAACGCCACGGGCATGGCACGCGGCGATCATGCGCGCCAACGGCAGCACGAGCGCGCTGGGCGAGGTGATGTGATCGAGCACGGCCAGCCTTGTATGCGGCGTGATCGCTTCGGACAGCGCCGCAACGACTGTATCGGCGCTAGGGTTGGGGAATGGCACCGCAGCCTCGGTCATGCGCGCGCCGACCAGTTCGGTGACGTAGCGCACAGTGTTGCGCACGGCGCCGTAGCCGTGGGTCAGCACAAGTACTTCGTCGCCGGGCTTCAATTGCAGGGAGCGGATCACGGCGTTGCACCCTGTGGTCGCGTTATCCAGGAATGCGAGGTCCTTGCCGTCCGCGGACATGAAGCGGGCCAGACGATCGGCCGCAGCGCGCAGGGCGTCCGGCAGCACGACGCGCATGAAACGGCTTGGCTGCGCTTCCATGCGGCGGCGCCAATCGTCCTGCACCGCCAGTACAACGCGTGGTGTGGCGCCGAATGAGCCGTGATTGACGGTGAGAAAGTCAGGGTCGAGCTGCCATTCGTGCCGAATGGCGCTGCCGAGGGTTGGGGTATCTGCGATCACATGAGATTCCTTTTAGATTTCGATCATCGGTTGGGAGCGCGCGTGACCGGTGAAGCGGTCGAAGCGGAAGGGTGTGGGGTCTACGATCGGTTGGTCTCCGGTGATCAGGTCGGCAGCGAGCCGGCCTGCGGCTGGGCCGATACCGAAACCGTGACCCGAGAAACCGGTTGCGATGAAGAAGCCGGGCATGCTGTCAACCGGGGAGATTACCGGCACCGCGTCCGGGGTGACATCGATCATGCCGGCCCATTGCTGCGCGACCCTGGCCTGCGCGAACGCCGGGAACGCCTTTGTCAAGGACGCCAGTGCCCGATCGTTCAGCGCAGTGATGGGGTCCGGGTCCAGAACGCGCGTGGTTTCAAAGGGCGAAGGTGTATCCAGCGACCAGCGCCGGGGGGTGCGGGCTTCTTCCATGAAGCGACGGCTGAGGCGCACTTTCACCGTGGCCTGGCCGGAGCGCCAGAGCGGCAGGAAGTCTCGTGCCAGACGAAAGCTGTCCGGCACGATCTCGGTCACGCTGGCATTCAGGTTGGCGATGGTGTAGCCGCCGTCCAGGCGTTTGCGGAAGCCGAACTCGGCGCCACTGGCGGAGATTTCGGGTGCGCCCTCCAGGGCTTCCGTTCGCATCACGGAAGAACGCACCTTGAGCTGCTTCAGGTCGAGCCCGGCATTGCCGCAGAACAGACGTGACCAGGCACCGCCGGCCAGCAGCACAGAGTCACAGGCGATGCGACCCTTTTCGGTAACAGCCGCAACGACACGGCCGCCGCTGGTTTCCAGACCACGAACGGCGCAGTCGGTCAGAATTATCGCGCCGGCACGACGGGCTGCTTCGGCGATGGCCGGGGTGGCTTTTTGCGGTTCGGCGCGGCCATCGCTGGGCGTGTACAGTGCAGCTCGGAAGCGGCGGGTCGCACCGGGCATCAGCCGATCGATTTCATCCGGTCCGATCATACGGGTATCGAGCTGGTACGGGCGCGCGTGTTCCAGCCAGGCGGAGCGGCGCGTCTCGTCCTTTTCGGTTTCGCAGAGATACACGATGCCGGTGGTGCGGAAGCCGGTCTCGGCGCCAACCGCTTCGTTCATGCCCTGCCAGAGACGCAGGCTTTCGATGATCAGCGGTATTTCACGCGGGTCGCGGCCCATTTTGCGGCACCAGCCCCAGTTGCGGCTGGATTGCTCGCCGCCGATGTGGCCCTTTTCGCAGAGCACGACAGGCGTGCCCTTGCGGGCCAGCGCGTAGGCCGCGCTAACGCCGATGATGCCGCCGCCTATCACCACCACGGTCGTGCGCGGCGGGATATCGGTGTCTGATATAACCGGATCGACTCGGGGGCCCATGATTGGTCAGCTCCGTAACAGGCCCAGCGTGATCAGCTCTTCGCGTAGCTGTGCCGGGGCGGTGAAATGGATACCGTACATGCCGAGTGCAGTGGCGGCGTCCGCATTTTTCGGATTGTCGTCGATATAGACCAGATCGCGCAGATCCAGCCCGTGCCGGTCCA
>DATIMO010000272.1:0-3967 GCA_035475215.1 Acetobacteraceae bacterium
GCGGCGATGGATGCCGCCCGGGTGCGCGCCGACGCCGCCGAGGCCCGGGCCGGCCTGGCGGCGGCGCGCGAGGCGGAGACTGCGGCGATTCTGCGCGCGATCGAAACCAGCACCTGCTGGCGCGCCACCGCGTGGCCGCGCCGCATGGCCGGGCAGTTACGCCGCCGTCGCTGAGGGAATTGGTCGGAGTGAGAGGATTCGAACCTCCGGCCCCTGCGTCCCGAACACAGTGCTCTACCAGGCTGAGCTACACTCCGCTAAGTCCGGGCATATAGCGGTGCGACGAGATCGCGACAAGCCTGTCCGGAACGGGCTTGCTACAGTCGCGCCGGTTCGCCCCCGGCCCCCGCTTCCGCCCCGATCAACCGCTCGAGCACTGCCGGCACATCCGGTACCACCTCAAACAGCCGCCGGACATCGGGCAGAGCAAATCCTCGTGCCACCGCCGCATCGATGATCGCACGCAGTGGCGCCGCCGAACCCGCAACGTCACACAGCAGGATTGGCTTGTCGTGCAATCCAAGCTGCCGCCAGGTGATGATCTCGATCGCCTCGTCCAGCGTGCCGAGCCCGCCGGGCATGGTGACGAACGCATCGGACAGCTCGAACATCCGCTGCTTGCGGGTGTGCATGCTGTCAGTGACGATCAGCTCCGTCAGCCCGCTATGCGCCACCTCTCGCATGGTCAGGAACTCCGGGATCACCCCAATCGCCTCGCCACCCGCCGCAAGCGCGGCATCAGCCACCGCGCCCATCAGCCCGACCCGGCCACCACCGAATATCAGCCGCAACCCGGCTTTTGCCATGCCGTGCCCAAGCGCTGCGGCGGCTTGCCGAAAGATCGGATCATCGCCCGGGTGGGCACCGCAAAAAACCGCAACGGCTCGAATCTTCGGCATAAAGGACTCCTGATTTCGACCGGCCGCGTCACGATTTCGGCTGGCGCGGCGCGCCGGAGAATGCAAGATGCGGGCGGGGGGACCGACAAGCGAGAGGAAAACGAATGAACAGGACGAGACTTGCGCTGCTGGCGATCGCCGCCGCCTGCGGGCTTGGGATAGCTCGGGCGGACGAGCCGGCCTTCAACATCATCGAATCGCGGCAGGCCGGGCAGGACCTGTTCGCCAGCACCTTCACCGGCATGCTTGAGGGGACGAAGCATCAGGTGCCGGTCAAAAATTTCACCAATTCGGCCGCGGCGATGGCCCGTTGGATGAAGCAATGGTCCACCCTGTTCCCCCCGGGCAGCGATCTGGGTCACCCGACCCGCGCCTTGCCGACGGTGTGGTCCGACCGGGCGGAATTCGACACGACGGCGGCCACAATGGTCGAGGCCACTGAAAAGTTGTCGCAGCTTGCCAAGGCCGAGGACACAGCCGGATTTACCGCGCAACTGAAGACGGTGGGCGACACCTGCACCGCGTGTCACAACAAGTTCCGCGCTAAGTAGGCGCCCACCAGGTCACCACGAAAGCGACAATGCCGGCGGCGGCGGCCATCACAGCCGCCGCCAGTATCGGACTGGCGATGCGCGGCGCGCGAGCCATCGCCATGAAACGCTTGCGCCCGGTGACCATCGGCCAGATCAGGTTGTGCCGCTTTACGACTGCATAGGCCAGTACAGCACAGACGTGCAGCAGGATCAGTATTTCGATCGCCATGAAGTTCAGCACGTGGATATGCGCCAGCCAATCGCTCCGGTCCTTCCCGACGGTTTCGGCAAATGGCCCCTCGGTCATAACGTCGTCGTTGGCGCAGAGCCCGGTTGCCACCTGCAGAGCCAGCAAAACCAACATGATTAGCACCATCCACCCGCCGGCGGCGTTGTGGCCGATCTCGTTGTCCGGTTCTCGGCGGGGAAACTGCGCCAGATGAAAAAATGCGGCGACCGGACTGCGCAGGAACCGGCTGAACCGGGCGGTGTCACTGCCGATCAGCCCCCAGACCAAGCGGAACAGCAGCAGCGCGAAGATGCAATAGCCGGAGCGCAGGTGCCAATCCATCCAGCCCTGGTGGGCGCACAGCCAGCTCGTGAAGACCAGCACGACGATGGACCAATGGAACAGCCGCGTCGGCGCATCCCACACCTTCATCACGACCCGCGGTTGCTGCATCCTTATCCCTGAATAGAAGCGGGCTTGTCGTCAGACCGGCGGCAGCGCCACCCACGCCGCATTGTGGCCGGCCGACTCGACCGCAGCCAGGACGAAGCGAACGCCGCGCAGCCCATCATGCACGCCGGGCAGCAAGGCGGCGTCGGGATCAGGCTCCCGGCCGTCCCGGCCCGCGTGTATCAGTTTCGCGGTGTCGCGGTAAAGCTGGGCGAAGGCTTCCAGAAATCCCTCGGGATGCCCGGCCGGAACGCGGCTGGCCCGCGCCGCCACAGGAAGGACGGCGGCGCCGCCGCGGGTGATCACCCGTATTGGCTCCCCAAACGGCGTATGCAAAAGCTGGTTCGGCGTTTCCTGCTCCCACTCCAGGCCGCCCTGTTCGCCGTAGATGCGGATACGAAGTGCGTTCTCGTTCCCCGGCGCGACCTGGCTCGACCACAGCGCGCCCCGCGCGCCCCCGACGAAGCGCAACAGCACCTGCGCGTTGTCATCGAGCCTGCGACCGCGCCCAAAGCTGGACAGCTCGGCCGCGACTTCGGAGCAGCGCAACGCGCTGATGAACTCGGCCAGATTGAACGCGTGCGTGCCGATATCGCCCAGACTGCCGCCGGCACCGCTGCGCGCCGGATCAGTGCGCCATTCCGCCCCCTTCCGGCCGGTCAGTTCCACCGCGGTGGTCAGCCATTGTTGCGCATACTCGACCTGGACCAGACGGATCACGCCAAGCCCGCCGCTCAGCACCATGTCGCGCGCCTGCCGGACCATCGGGTAGCCGGTGTAGTTATGCGTCAGCACGAACACCCGCCCGCTGGCCGTGACAGCGGCAACAAGGTCCTCCGCCTCTTCCGCGGTGCGTGTCATTGGCTTGTCGCAGATCACGTGAATGCCGGCATCCAGGAAAGCGCGGGCGATCGGGTGGTGCAGATGGTTCGGCGTGACGATCGCGACGACGTCGATGCCATCTGGCCGGGCAGATTCCCTCTGTGCCATGTCGTGGAAATCTGTGTAGGTCCGGTCTGCCGCGATGTGCAGATCGGCGGCGCTCTGACGTGCCCGCTCCGCATCGGCCGATAGCGCGCCGGCAACCAGATCATACTGGTCGTCGAGTCGTGCAGCCATCCGGTGCACGCCGCCGATGAAAGCGCCGTGGCCACCGCCCACCATGCCGAGCCGCAGTCGCCGGGCCGTCATCGCGCCAGACCCAGCAGGCGACGGTTCGCGTCGGCGTCCGTGCCGGTACCGGCGAAATCGTCGAACGCCTTCGAGGCTACTTGAATGATGTGGCGGCGAATGAACGGCGCACCCTCCGCCGCGCCCTGTTCGGCGTCCTTCAGGCAGCATTCCCATTCCAGAACGGCCCAACCGTCGAAACCGTATTGGCTGAGCCTGGAGAAAATGCCGGTGAAATCGATCTGGCCGTCACCAGGCGAACGAAACCGTCCGGCGCGCTCGATCCAGGCCTGATAGCCACCATACACGCCCACCCTGGCGGTCGGGTTGAATTCCGCATCCTTTACGTGGAAGGCGCGGATACGCTGGTGATACGCATCGACGAATCCAAGGTAATCGAGTTGCTGGAGCAACAGATGGCTCGGGTCGTACAGGATATTGGCGCGCCGGTGATTGCCGACCCGATCGAGGAACATCTCGAAGGTGATGCCGTCGTGCAGGTCCTCGCCCGGATGTATCTCGTAACAGAGATCGACACCGGCAGAATCGAACGCATCCAGGATCGGCCTCCACCGGCGGGCAAGTTCCTCGAACGCGGTCTCGATCAGTCCAGGCGGACGCTGCGGCCAAGGATACAGGAACGGCCACGCGAGCGCGCCGGAAAATGTCGCGTGCGCTTTCAGGCC
>DATIMO010000273.1:0-3562 GCA_035475215.1 Acetobacteraceae bacterium
GAGCTGGAACTGGCCAAGGCGGCGGCGGCGGCGAACATCCCGTTCACCATGGCCACCGGATCGATGACCGCGATGGAGACGATCGCCAAGGAAGCCGGCGGACGGCTGTGGTTCCAGCTCTATGTGTGGAAGCAGCGCGAACTTTCTTATCAGTTGATCGAGCGGGCGCACCGGGCTGGATTCGAGGCGCTGATCGTCACAGTGGACACCATCGTGTCGCCGAATCGGGAATACAACCCGCGCAATGGTTTCCTGCTGCCGTTCCATCCGACGGCGCGGTTCACATTCGACATCGCGCGCCACCCCGACTGGTTTGTGCGCGTGCTGATGCGGTATCTGCGGACCATCGGCATGCCACGCAACGAAAACTATCCGGACCCGTATCGCCGTCCGATAACCAGCGATCCGGGGGCCAGGGAGTTCATGCGCCAGGATACGCTCTGCTGGGATGATATCCGCAGCTTCCGCGACAAGTGGCCAGGCGTGCTGATGGTGAAGGGCATCAACCGGCCGGACGACGCAGTGAAGGCAATCGAGTACGGCGTCGACGGGATCATCGTGTCCAACCATGGCGGACGAAACATGGATAGCGCCGTTGCCTCGATCGACGCGCTGCCGGAAATCTCTGAAGCGGTGGGCGAACGCGCGACGGTGCTGCTGGATTCGGGGGTGCGTCGTGGCTCCGACATTGCAAAGGCCCTGGCGCTGGGCGCCAAGGCCGTGATGACTGGACGAGCGACATTGTACGGCACAGCAGTCGGCGGCCAAGCTGGTGCGGCGCATGCGATCAACGTGATCCGCAACGAGCTGGACAAGACGATGGCTTATACCGGTTGCCGAAGTGTGGAGGAACTTACGACGGATATTTTCTTCGGCAGTCGCGAGGGAAACCGGCTGCGGGACCGGATCATGGAGGCGGTGTAGCGTTCACACTCGCCCCCACCACCCACGCACACCCCTCCGCCGCCGACCACCAACTCACGATCAGATGCGGCGCCAATGCTGCGATCCGAATCGCCTGCTCGGCGTCGCTTTCGATGAAATGCGTGCAGCCCCAGCGTGTGGCGGCCTCGGCCTTGTAGCGGGTGACAGTCAGCGCATCGTGCGGCAACGCGGCCGGGCGGCATTCCACCGGCACCGCCGCGTGCAGCCAGCGTGCCACCCATTCGGCAGTGCGGACGCGATCACTGTCCGGCCGCCCGGTGATCACCACGGCGCGCTCCGGGACGAAGAACGGCACCGAAGCGAACGGCTTCAGTGCATGACGGCGCAGCAGCGCCGCGGCAACATCCGCCTCGTATTCCGCGCGCGGAATATCCGGCAGGAACACGCCATCCAGATCGAGGCCGACAAACGGCGCCTCCGTCGCGCGATCCGCCGCCGCGCCGGTCGCCCGCAGGGCGCGCGCCGCCGGAGTCGCTTCACCACGCTCCCATGGGAAACGAAACAGCTCCCGCATCGGATGCGACAGATCAGGCACGAACGCCGTGGTCTCCGGATCATGCACCACCGTCAGCGTCAGCACGTCACACCCGGCATCGCGCAACGCCGCGCGCGTGGTGCTCATGGTCCGGCCGGTGGCACAGCAATCATCTACCAGCAGGATGCGCCGCCCCACTGGCGCCGGTCCGATCCAGCCCGCAACGCCGGTGTATCGGTCGGTTGCCACCATCACCAGCGGCAGCGCCAGAATCCCCGCCGCCATGCTGGCCGGCACCAGCCCGCCACGCGCGATTCCGGCCACCGTGTCAGGCTGCCATCGCACCGCCTGGTCCAGCAACGCGGCCAACATGCGCTCCGCCTGATCGTACCCGATGAAAACGGGCATCCGGCCGGTATTCAGTCCCTTCCACGGTGGGCTCAGGGCTTCATCTCCATGCCGACGCCACGATTGACGAAGCGCAGCGTGTAGGCGGGTGCGATATCCAGCCCCGGCGGATACACACCGACCTCGGCCATCGAGTGATAGAACTCGGTCCAGCGCGCGTCCGTCATTGCCCCGATCCCCAGCTTCAGCGTGTCGCCGGAATCGACCACACCATGCTCGGTCATGACGCGGCGCCCGTAATCGATCAGGTCCTGCGGCATGTCCGCATTGGCCTTCCGGATCAGGGCATTCCCCGGCGACGGATCGCTATACAGATACGAGTACCACCCCTCAATCGAGGCATCCACAAAGCGCTGCACCAGATCGGGATTCGTCGCGACAAGTTTCGTGCTAGTTGCAATGATATCGTCGTAACCAAGATATCCTGCATCCGCAATCGGCAGCACCACCGGCTTGAAATGCGCCTGCTGCTCGATCAGGAACGGCTCCGACCCCAGATAGCCCTCCTGTGTCAGCGCCTTATCGGCCAGGAACGGCGCCAGACTGAACGTATAAGGACGGATCTGGCTCTCGCTGTAGCCGAACTTTCCTGCCAGGAAGCGCCACCAGCCGGCACGCACATCGGCCGCGATCTCGATCGGCTTGCCCTTCAATGCGGCGAAATTGTCATTGCCCACACCGGGATGAGCAATCAGAACTGATGGATCTTTCTGAAAAATAGCCGCCACCGCGACGAACGGCAGCTTCTGCTGCACGAACTCGATCGCCGACCCGCCGCTCAGATTGAACTGCATCCGACCGGCCATGAGCAGCGTCATGTGATTGATCTGCGGGCCGCCCTGCTCGATGGTGACGTCCAGCCCATGTCGCGCATAGATGCCGGTGGCGACAGCCTGGTAGAAACCGCCATATTCCGCCTCGGCCTTCCAATCCAGCCCGAAAACGATTCGGTCATTGGCCGCCGCTGGCGCGACGCGCAACACCAGCAGTGCAAGCATCAGCCACGCTGCGCGCCGCATCACGGTCAGCCCCGCCCGACGAATGGCATCTTGGTTGCCATGATCGTAACAAACTGCACGTTCGTATCCAGCGGCAGATCGCTCATGAACAGGATCGTACGCCCAACGTGATCGACGTCCATGCGCGGTTCCTGCATCATTGCGCCGTGCGCCTGCATCTGCCCGGCGGTGGATCGCGCCGTCATTGGCGTTGCGGCGTTGCCGATATCGATCTGGCCGCAGGCAATATCGAATTGCCGCCCGTCGAGCGAGATCGACCGCGTCATGCCGGTGATCGCATGCTTGGTGGTCGTATAGGCGGCCGAACCTGGCCGCGGCGCATGGGCGGAAATGGAACCGTTATTGATGATCCGGCCGCCCATCGGCCTCTGCTCCCGCATCATGCGGAATGCGGCGTTGGCGCACAGGAACATGCCGTTCAGGTTCACCGCCACGACGGATTGCCACTGCTCCCAGGTGAAATCACCGAAGTTGGTGGACGGCACGTTGCCGCCGGCATTGTTGAACAGCACGTCCAGCCGGCCAAACCGGTCTTTGACCGCGCCAAACAGTGCAGTGACCGCATCCGGGTTGCGCACATCGGTTGGCACGACGAGCGGGGTGCCGCCCTTCGCCATTCCGGCGGTTTCGTCCAATGCGTCCTTGCGGCGGCCGGCCAGCGCGACGGCCCAGCCCTCGGTTAGCAGCGCAAGTGCCGAGGAGCGGCCGATGCCGC
>DATIMO010000274.1:0-11197 GCA_035475215.1 Acetobacteraceae bacterium
CGACGATTTCCAGCTTCACCTGTCCGCAACGCAGTTGCGGCTTGCTGAGGGTGTCACCGGCACAGGAGCATTCGAACTCGATCTGACTTCTGACCGATGGGTAACCACCCCGCAAGTCGCTGTGCTTTTCGGTTTCGACACTGGCATCCCGTCATCATTTCTTGCTGATTGGGAGCCAGCGATCTTCGTCGATGACGCACCAAAGCTGCGTGCGGCACTGAAGACGGCCGAGCAGATGGGCGTCTTCAACACGGAAATGCGAGTCAGGCACTCGGACGGGACCGTTCACTGGCTTGCCGCGAAGGGCGAAATGGTCCGCGACAGCAGCGACCGTCCGCGGTGGGTCCGCGGCACCTGCTTCGATATATCCGAACGCAAGGCACTTGAAGCCCGGCTTCTGGCGCTCAATGAAACGCTGGAAGCGCGTGTGGCCGAATTGCGCGAAGAAGCGCGGACGCTGGAGGTCCTGAACCGGATCGGCATTGCTCTTGCCGGGGAACTGGAGCTCGAGCGCCTGGTGCAGACCGTGACCGATGCGGGCGTCGAGATCAGCGGAGCACAATTCGGAGCATTCTTTTACAACGTTATCAACGAGCAGGGTGAGGCCTATACCCTCTACACCCTGTCCGGGGCCTCGCGGGAGGCGTTCGCGACGCTGCCGATGCCGCGCAACACCGCCATCTTCGGGCCGACATTTCGCGGCTTGGGTCCGGTCCGCTCGAACGACATCCTGCTGGACCCGCGTTACGGGAAAAGCCCCCCATATCACGGGATGCCAGCCGGCCATCTGCCGGTGCGCAGTTATCTGGCGGTGCCGGTGGTGTCGCGGTCGGGCGAGGTACTCGGTGGCCTTTTCTTTGGTCATGCCGATCCGGGCATATTCAGCCAGCGTGATGAACACATCATGACCGGAATAGCCGCACAGTCGGCGGTCGCCATTGACAATACGCGGCTTTACCAGACCAACCTGCGAGAGATCGAAGCGCGGAAGCGAACCGAGCAGCAATTGCAGGCGCTGAATGAAACGCTTGAGCAGCGCGTTGAAGAACGGGCCGGCCAGTTGGAGGCAAGCTTTATCCAGTTGCGCGAAAGCGAGCGTCGGTTTCGCCTGCTTGTAGAGACGGTGACGGACTACGCCATCCTGATGCTCGACGTCGATGGAACGGTCGTCAAATCCGGGCGCTGAACGGATCAAGGGCTACACCGCCGAGGAAATCATCGGCCGCCACTTTTCCTGTTTCTATCCCGAGGAAGATCAGCGCAACAATGTTCCGGCTGAGGCGCTGGCCACGGCCGTCCGGGCCGGAAAGTACACGGGTGAGGGTTGGCGGGTACGGAAGGACGGCAACCGCTTCTGGGCGAGTGTGCTGATCGAGCCGATTCGCGACTCTGACGGCCGCGTGCAGGGGTTTGTGAAGGTAACCCGTGACTGGACCGAAAAGCATGCGGCGGAAGAGCAATCCCGCCATGCCCAAAAGATGGAAGCCATCGGTCAACTCACCGGCGGTGTTGCCCATGATTTCAACAACCTGCTGACGGTGATTTCCGGGAACATGGAAATCCTGCAGCGCCGATTATCGAGCCACGATGACAACAGGCTGCAGCGCTTCGTGGATTCGGCGCTTCAGGCATCCTCGCGCGCGGCCATTCTGACACAGCGGCTGCTGGCGTTTTCCCGACGCCAGGCGCTCGACCCGAAATCCGTCTCGATCAGGGTCCTTATCGCCGGGATGTCCGAGATGTTCCGTCGGACCTTGCCAGAGAACATTTCGATTCAGACCATACTTGCTGCGGACATCTGGTGGGCCTATGTTGATCCTAATCAGCTCGAGAACGCGTTGCTGAACCTGGTCATCAACGCGCGCGACGCGATGCCCGAGGGCGGAGGGCTGGTGATAGAGGCCGCGAATGCCGTTCTGAATGAAGGTGGTGCATCCGAGCCGGAAGTTCCCCCCGGACAGTATGTTGCGCTATCTGTCAGCGATACCGGCGTCGGCATGGCATCCGACGTGGTTTCCAGGGCGTTTGACCCGTTCTTCACGACCAAGGACGTGGGGCAGGGCACCGGCCTGGGGCTTTCACAGGTTTATGGCTTTGTGAAGCAGTCAGGCGGCCATGTGAGGATTTGCAGCGAGGTTGCAGCCGGAACCACGGTAAGGATCTATCTGCCACGATTTCTGTCGCTCGACAGCGTGAGCGAACGAGCACCGGCAGCCGCCGCTGTCCCGCGCGGAAGCGGAGAAACTGTCCTTGTCGTCGAGGACGAATCAGGCGTGCGCGGCTACGTCATCGAAACTCTGACGGAGCTTGGTTACCGGGTTCTGGCTGCCGCGGATGCTTCCGCCGGCCTGCGCCTGCTGAACGAGCATCATGGAACCAAGTTGCTGTTCACTGACGTGGTTCTGCCCGGCGGCATGAACGGTCGCCAGCTTGCGGATGAGGCCCGGCGGCGAAATCGCGGCTTGAAGGTCCTGTTCACCAGTGGTTACGCACGGGATGCGATTGTCCATAACGGCAGGCTTGATCCGGACGTTCAACTGATCATGAAGCCCTTTGCATTTGCCAGCCTTGCGGCAAAGGTCAGGGGTGTTCTGGATTGCGCATAACGGGTCGGCGACTGTGCGGTTTTGGTCTTTCAGGCGGGATCTGCCATGGCAGGCGAAGCGCGGCTACCACCCACGTCCATTCTTCGCGGCGCGAAGACGTGGGTGCCCCGGGACAACCCCGGGCATGGCGGCGGTGCGGGTCGGGAAGCACTTTCAATGATGGTTGAGTTTATACCGGCTGCCTGAACTTCGGCAGTACGTGTGACGCATAGAATTCGATCACCCGCCGTTGGTCTGGCTGGCCGGAATGGATGTTGACAATGCTTGCGCCGCTGTCGAACAGCTCTTGAATCTTGGTGATGTGCACCGTCGGATCGGTGCCGACCGGCCATTCCCTGGTGATCTGCTCCAGCGGAATTTCCGATTCTGCCCGCTGCTGAATTTGCGCCGGATCTGAAATGTTGTAATACGATTTGAATGCCTTCGGCCCGAACCGCCACAGTTCGGCTGCCTGCCGGGCATCAGACTCATTACCCACCACAACGTACTGCTCGACCAGCACGGGCATATCTGCCGGGTTCTTCCCGGCCGAACGCGCGCCGTCTTCCCATTCCGGCTTGTGCTGCTTCCAGGTCTGCGGGTCGGTGATCAGACCGTCGCCGTGTTGTCCGGCCAGCCGCATGGACTTGCGCCCGTTCGCGGCGGTCAGCAGCGGAATCGGCCGTTGCGGCGGGTCGTACAGCTTCGCGTTCACGGTGTAGTGCGTGCCCTGGTGGGTAATCTCTTGTCCCATCCACAACTGGCGAATGATCGTTATCGCCTCGACCAGCCGATCCCAGCGTTCCGGCCATTTCGGCCATGTGCCGGTAGCCGCCTGCTCGTTCAATGCCTCACCCGATCCGACACCCAGAAAGATGCGGCCCGGATACAAATGGCTGAGTGTCGCGAACGCCTCGGCAACAACAGCAGGATTGTAGCGCAGACTCGGGCATGTCACGGTTGTGCCCATCCAACTGTTCGGCGCATGAGTTCCCAAAGCGCCCAAGGTTACCCAGGCTTCTCCCGAATGGGCCTCGTTCCCCTGCCACGGCTGCAGGTGATCGCTGGTCTCGAGCAGGTGGAAACCCGAACGGGATGCCAGTGAACCGAGTTGCACAAGCGTTGGCACCGGAAACTGCTCATGCGCCAGCATGAAGCCGATCATGCCACGACGAAGCTCTCCACTGCTTCGTCCGGCCGCCGAAGGAGCCGAACTGCCCTGTCCGCCGCTGCCCCCGGGCCCTGGGGGATTGTCCGCTTGGGCATGGACGGACGTCAGGCCCATGCCTGATGCACCTGCCAGCAGGGTGGACCATTTCAACAGGTTGCGTCGGCCGGCGGACAGACCGTCTGTTGTCATCCGACTGTAGCTGCGTGGCATAAGACACTCCTGACAGGCGCACCGGTGGCGGCAACGGGGCGTCCGCAGCCTGGTTCAGATTTCGGTAATGCCGCGCACGATTTCTTGACCGCGGTGGGAACCGCCCTTATGTGAACCGCAAGGGGGCGACCAGGGCCGCATGGCTCGTCGGGACCCGCAATGTCATCGGGCTGTGATTTCGTGAATCCACCGCAACAGGCTCCGACCAACGATGCCGGAGCCGCGCTTTTGCCGCCGGAAAAGGGGGGCAATAGCGCGGACGAACTGGCATATCGGTTGCGTCAACAGGAACTGCTGGCGGCTTTCGGTCTGTTTGCCTGCCAGCGGCGCGACGACCTGGAAACGGTGCTGTTCGAAGCCACGCGCGTTTGCGCCGAAGGGTTGCAGACCAAGCTTTGCAAAGTACTACAGGCCACCGGCGATCCGGTTCAACGCCTGCTGGTGCGCGCGGGGGTTGGCTGGGCCGCGGGTGTGATCGGCCGCGCCACAATCGGCGCCGATCTTGCATCGCCCGCCGGCTATGCCCTGAAAACCGGCCGACCGGTGATTTCCAATCACCTGGGCAATGAAGGCCGGTTCCGCACGCCGAGTTTGCTCGCGGAACACGGCGTCAGGCGGGCGATCAATGTGCTGATTCCTGACGGCGATCAACCATTCGGCGTACTTGAAGCCGATAGCCCGAGCGACGGTCGGTTCACCAATCACGATGTCGCTTTCATGCAGGCTCTCGCCAACCTGCTCGGCGCCGCGATTCAGTGGCATGATGCGGAACGCCGGATAGCAGACAGCGAACGCAGTTTCCGCGGGACTTTCGAGCAGGCGGCTGTCGGTGTCGCGCATGTCGGCACCGGTGGTGAGTGGCTGCGTGTCAATGATCGGCTGTGCGCGATCGTGGGGTTCAGCCGACAGGAACTGCTGGCCCGCACGTTCCAGCAGATCACTCATCCTGATGACCTTGCTTCCGACCTGGCGCGGGTCCGCGCCCTTCTCGCCGGGGAAACGACAACCTACTCGATGGAAAAGCGCTATATCCGCAAGGATAAAGCATGCGTTTGGGTCAATCTTACCGTTTCATTGATGCGGGACGACACCGGTCGACCACTGTACTTCATTTCGGTGATCGAAGATATCAATTCCCGCAAACGGGCGGAAGCGGCGCTTCAGGAACTGAACGCAACGCTGGAGCAGCGTGTCGTCGCCCGCACGCAAGACCTGCAGCAGGCGAACGAGCGGCTGAGGCGCGAAATCACGGAACGGGAGCGCGCTCAATCCACGCTCCGCCACGCGCAGAAGATGAAAGCGGTCGGCGAGCTCACCAGCGGAATTGCTCATGATTTCAATAATGTCCTGACTGCGATCGGCGGCGGCATCGACCTGGCTCTTCGATCCGAAGGCGAACGCGCGCGCAGCCGGCTTGTTCTGGCCAGGACGGCCGTGGAACGTGGGGCCAAACTTGCACGCGACCTGCTGGCGTTTTCGCGAAGTGCGCCCTTGCAGCAGGAGGTTATTGATCTCCGCGACCGTATCGAAGCCATGCGCGACATGCTGGACCGATCCCTGGGTGACCAGGTGCGCGTGGTTGCGGACCTCGCCGCCGATATCTGGACGGTGCGGGTGGATGCCAACCAGTTTGAGCTTTCGATCCTGAATGCCGCCGTCAACGCCCGCGACGCGATGGACGGCGCGGGGACCTTCCGCGTGGTTGCACGCAACGTCACCATTCCGCCCGGCCACGACGCCGAACTCAACGGGGATTTTGTCGAACTGGCATTCGCCGACACTGGGCGCGGCATGCCGCCGGAGGTGATCGAGCGCGCGTTCGAGCCGTTCTTCACCACCAAGCAGCGCGGTGACGGGACCGGCCTTGGGCTGGCGCAGATCTACGCATTTGCGATCCAGTCCGGCGGAACGGCTCGGATCGACAGCGCCCCCGGCCAGGGCACCACGATCCGGCTGCTGCTGCCTGCCTGCGTGGTTATCGCATCCCCAGAATCGACGGGCTGACCGCGCGCGGATCACGCGACGGCCAGCGCCCCGCATCCACCTGAGCCACAAACCGGCCGACGATTCGATTGAATTCGTCGGGTTCCTCCAGATTGATCGTGTGTCCGCAATTCGGCATCACCGAAATCGCCGCTGAGCCGATCATCTGCTTCATCAGCAGCGTGGGCTGCAAACACGGCCAGTCCTCATCGCCGGTCAGGATCAAGGTGGGAACCGTCAGACGGCGCATCGGCTCGGTCAGATCATACAAGGATGGCCGCTCGCGCTGGACGCCGAGCTGGGTGTGGTGAGCTCCGGTCTGATCGTGCTCGGCCAGCATTTGGCGGAATTCGGCGAACCCGCGCGGGTCCTTGTTTTCGAACTGCACGCGCGTCGGCCCGTAGGCATATTTTTCGGCGAATGCCGGCATTCCCTGCTCGGCGATGAAGGCCGCCACGGATTCCACCTCGGTCCGGAATTGCTGGCGCCGCTCCGGTTCGGCGCCGTAGCCGCATCCCGCAACCGTCAGCGACCGAGCGCGCGGGGCGTGGCGAAAGCCGAAATGCAGTGTCGCGAAGCCGCCCATCGACAACCCGACCACATGCGCTTTTTCGATCGACAGGTGATCCAGAACGGCCAGGATGTCGTCGGCGGCGTGGGCCTGCGAATATGCCGCGACATCGCCCGGCACGTCGGACGGCGGATAACCGCGGGCGTTGAACGCGATCGCACGATAGCGTTGTCCGAAGTGCCGAAGCTGCGGTTCCCAGCTTCGGAAGTCCCCGGCATATTCATGCACGAAGATCAGCGGCGTGCCGGCGCCGGTCTGTTCGTAATACAGCCTCGTGCCATCCTGTGCGGCGGCGTGTGGCATGACGGTCCCCCCCTGCTATGCAACCTTTATTCAAGCGGCGGCGGATCTTCGGCGATCACCGCCGCGGCGATGCTGTTGTCCACCGCGGTGTCGTATGGCGTGCCGGGATCGACCAGTCCGCCGGATACCAGCCCGGCGCGCAGCCGGTCGTAGCCGCCGCGCGGCAGCCGAGGATCGCGCCCCCAGATGCCCAGCGCCAGATATCGCGTGCAGGCCGCTTCAAGGATCGCCGGACGGACCGCAGGGAAATAGCCGGAAATTGCTCCGGCGATGCCCGCCCCGCTTGCGGTCTTCAGCCATTTCTGGACGCGGTACATCGCCCGCACCAACCGCCGCAGCTCATTCCGGCGATCACGCAGCACTTCACGGCGTGTGTAGAAGGTCGTGTAGCAGGTCGGGCCACGATCCGCGGCCGCGTACCAGATATGCCCTGCCCGATCGGTTACCAACTCGCTTGCGAATGGCTCGAACACCTGCACCAGATCCAGTTCGCCGCGTCGCAGGGCGGCGCAATTGTCTGTCATGCCGCGGTTCGCCACTCGTTGCAGTTGCGCCGGATCGACGCCGGCACCGCGCAGATCGTGCTGCAGGCACATCCAGGGTGTGGGCACCTCGCTGACGGTGGCTATGCGCAGTGGAATGAGATCGGCCAGCCGAAAATTGGGGCGAGGTTCGCTCCCGACCAGCATGAACGGATCGCGTGTAACCACTTCGGCGAAGCACACCAGATCGCAGTCCGGCTGCTGCTGGTAGGTCTCCATCACCCGCATCGGCCCGCCCCAGCACACATCGACGCTGCCGTCGAACAGCCCGTGCGCCGCCTGCCCCGGACTGGGCGAGGACGCGAAACGGACCTCGACCCCCTCGGCGGCGTAGGCGTTGCGCGCCAGGGCCACGTAGAACGGTGCATAGAATAGGGCGCGCAGTGATTCCTGCAGGATGATGGCCATAGGGTATCTCAGTTATGGACGAAGGCTTCGTCGGGAATATCCTCCGCAACGACACCGGCGGAAAAGTTCAGCGGCAGCGTCAGTTCGGTCCCCGGCGCCACCATGGCGGAAAGGCGTTGCGCGCGCATGCCGGCAGCGAACAGGCCGCAGGCCCGGCTCCATAATTCACCCACTGCTATGTCGGTGCGCCAGGGGCCGGACGGCAGCCCCACCACCGTGACATTCAAGCGCGGCGACACGTACAGGGCCGCTTCGGTGCGGCCATCGGGGTCGCGCAGCTTGACCACGGCAGGCTGCTCGCCGTGATTATGGATGACCAGTCGGGCGTTGCCATCGTCGCCACGCCGCGCCAGCAACTCGGCGTTGCCGGGCGGCGCCCCGGCCTGGTCGGCGCAATATGCTTGCCGGGCGGCCACGGCGTCGCCGGGGGTCAGGCGCCCGGCATCGACGAACCCGACGCCGTCGTCCGACAATGCAACAGCCATCAGGCCGTGCTCCGGAACCAGGCCGAGCGCGTGCACGCCGGTGAACGGGGCGATTCGCCCCGCCGGTCGAAGCCTGTCGTCGGCGGAGCCTGGAACCCACAAAGTGGCCGGGCCAGAGGGCGTCACGTAGTGCGTTGGGGATCCGGTCAGGTGCACCTGTTGAACGGATGCAGGGTTTGCCGCGATCGGTGCTGTGCGTGGCGGGTGCGGTACCGGCGAGTCAGGCGCAGTTGCAGCCCTGAGCAGCAGGAAGATAGCCGTTACCGCTGCTGCGCCAAACAGAGTTGCCCAGACCGAAACTGGTAGATCGGGCATGCGCGGCTGGCGCGGCACCGGGGCTGCCGCCGGGGCGTTGCGGAACGGGAACGGCTGGATATGTGCCGAGCGGTCATACGCAGCCCGCAACAGCGGGTCGGCCAGCACGTCATAGGCGGCCTTCAGCGCAACGAAGGCATCCGTATCGCCGGTACCGGGCACGTCCGGGTGCACGATACGCGCGCGGCGGCGGAATGCGGCGGTAATCGCCTCCGCGTCGGCCGACGGGTCAACCCCGAGCCGGGCGTAATAGTTTTTCGGATCCGAGTTCATGCGGGTTCAGTATAGCCGCCTCAAGCCGAGGGTTCACACGAAGGACCCGGAGGTGTCACGGAGGACCACGGAGGCGCGCATTGGTCTTTCTCAGTGGCCCTTCGTGATACCTCCGGGTGCTTCGTGTGAACCCTTCCATTTTCTGCTCGTCGGCAGCTACCGGGAGAGATGCGGCTGAATGCAGGCACGACCCTCCGCCGCACCCCTGTCGCCGGCCCGCCGATGGCTGGTGCTGTTCGTGCTGCTGGCGGGCGGCTTCCTGGGACCGGTCGATTTCTTCATCGTCAACGTGGCCCTGCCCTCGATCCAGCAGGGGCTGAACGCCACGCCGGCCCAGGTGCAGTTGGTGATCTCGGGCTATGCCGCGGGATACGCCGTGTTCCTGGTCACCGGCGGGCGGATCGGCGACCTGCACGGCCGCAAGCGCATCTTCATGCTGGCGATGGCCTGCTTCACCATTACCTCCGCACTGTGCGGGGCCGCGCAGTCCGCAACGCTGCTGGTCGTCGCCCGCGTGCTGGAAGGCGTCGCGGCGGCAATGCTGGTTCCGCAGGTGCTCGGTTCCATCCGTGCGCTGTACGCGGACCGCGAACTGGCGCGCGCGCTGGGCTTCTATGGCGCTATGATGGGACTGGCGGCGGCGACGGGCCAGTTGGCGGGGGGTGTGCTCGTGGCACTCAGCCCGTTAGGGCTCGGCTGGCGCGCGGTCTTCTTGGTGAACCTGCCGATCGGGGCTGCCGCCCTGCTCGGCGCCTGGCTGCTGATCCCCGAAACCAGCGCCGGCCACCGCCCGCGTCTGGATATCGGCGGCGCGGCACTGCTGTCGGCCGGCCTGGCGTGCCTGATCCTGCCGCTGTCCGAGGGCGCGCAGCAGGGTTGGCCGTGGTGGAGCTTTGTGGTGCTGGCGGCCACGTTGCCGCTGACCTGGGCCTTCCTGCGGCATGAGGATCACGTGAGCATGCGCGGCGGCATGCCGCTGCTGGATCTGGAGCTGCTGGGCCTGCGCAGTTTCCGCCGCGGCTGCTGGGTGGCCACGCTGTTCTTCTTCACCTCTGCCTTTTACCTGCTGTTCGCGATCGAGCGGCAGGACGGCGCCGGCCTTGACCCATTGCACACCGGCCTCAGCATGCTGCCATACGGGATCGGGCTGTTCCTGGGACCGCTGGCCAGCGCCCCTTTCGTTGGGCGATTTCAGGCACGGCTGCTGAGCATCGGACTGGCGGTGGAGGTTGCCGGCTACGCCGCCACGGCTTTGGCGGTGGCGCTGCAGGCATCGGGCGATCTGCTAATCGGCACCGTGTTCGTCGCCGGATTTGGTCAGGGGATTGCCATGCCGCGGCTGTTCAACACCGTTCTGGGGGACGTACCGGCGAGCAAGGGCGGGCTGGCGGCGGGGGTGGTCAACTCGATGTTGCAGATCGGCGCCGCGATCAGCGTGGCGGCGATCGGAACGCTGTTCTTCGCGGTGCTGGGTTCTGCAACTGGGCCGACGGCATACGCGCATGCATTCGGTATTTCGATGATTGCGGTGGTCGCGGCACTGGCGGGAGCGGCTGCATTGAGCCGGTGATTCGACTGCCGTGCCTCTTGGAACCGTGCCGGGCGGGCTGTAAGAACCTGTCCATGGCGAAACCGACCCGGACCCTTACGGAAGGCCAACGCGCTTACGAAGCCAAGCGCGCCGCGAAGGCGGGGGTGAGCCTGGATAAATGGCTCAGCTCGAAGCAGCGTCAGCAGGAAGCCGAGTTGCGCGCGCAAGCCCGGACCGCGGAGGTTCCGAAGCCAAAGAGGACCGGATTTTTCGCGCGCCTGATTGAGCGGGCGCACAAGCCGCTTTGATCTGGGCCTGGTCGCGATCGGCGGAATAGCTGCCTTGGGTGGAACAGTGAAGGCATTCCGCCGCCGATACTGACACGGCCAAAGGTACCCAACCGAGTCATCGCCGATTTCTTTGGACAGATGCAACATTGACCAGTATCGCCGATCACGCCGGAATGCGCAGTGCTTTTCCTCTCTGCAAGAGGCGCTGATTGCGGGCGAGGGATTTGGACCGCCCGCGTCCTTCGATAACGAGGTGTTCCTGAAACGGATGCGGGCAAGCATGTCGGATAGCGCCCGCGGCTACAGGCTGACGCCGCTCGCGGAGATCGACCTCGAAGAACAACCAGCGGCCCGATTGACTTGTCTGCGACAAACCGAAACATCATTGCCGGGAATACGACCATCCGCGTCTTCGTGCCGCGAGAGAAAGGCGTGGATGGCCGGCCTTCGCCGCATACGCGTTAAATTAGCGGCCGGATCGGATAGCAGATGGCGGGTTTTCGCTTGCGTCTGGGATGGGCGAGGCGGCG
>DATIMO010000275.1:0-3839 GCA_035475215.1 Acetobacteraceae bacterium
GGCGCAAGGCCCCGGCAGCCCGAATGCATGTATCCCGCAGCAGCGCCGCCCCGAGGCCACGTCCCTGCCAATCCCGATCGACCGCGAGTTGGCCAAGCAAGAGCAACGGCACAGGATCGGGAGCATTGCGCCGCATCGGACCTGGCAGCCCGACCCTCGCCACGGCGGCCGTGGATAGTGCGTAAAATCCAGTAACCCGGTCGTGGTCGGTCAGCACGAAAGTGCGGGAATCCCCAGAATCCTGGTTCCGCACCGCACGTCCACGTAGCCACGCATCAAGCGCCGGCTGACCGGACGTGAACAGGCTAAGATCGTGCTGAAGACCCAGCGCCTCGGTCGAAATCAACGGATCAGCTCGTTGTCCGATCGGAGCGCAGCAGTGCCACCAGCGCCGCCGGAGGCACCGCGTCCGTCGGTTCATCAAGCACCTGCATCAATGATTGCCAGCCTTCATCCGTGCTGACTTCGAAAATGCGCGACGAGACCAGCGCTTCTTCGGCGGCGCGCACAGCACTGGAGAGTAGGAAATCCGTCAACGAGGTATGCCGCATTTGCGCCGCTTGGCTCAGCAGCGACTTTGTGGCCGGCGTCAAGCGCACCTCCAACCGTTCCGCCTTGGTTTCGCGATCCTGAGCCATGACAGTGCCTCCGCCGCGTTGACGAACCGTTAGCGGCGACATCCATATAGCATCCGTACATTGTCCGTGCAAGCTTCCCCCTTCACCCAGCCAGCCGAATTACCCCCTCCTCCATCAGCGCCTGCACCCGCTCCGCCCCGTAACCAAGGCCTCCCAACACCTCCCGCGTGTGCTCCCCCAGGTCGGGCGCCGAATGACGCAGTCGGCCCGGGGTGACCGACAGTCTGGGGATCACGTTGTGCATCAGTACCGAGCCGGCTTCGGCATCCGGCACTTCAACCACGATCCCGCGTGCCTGGACCTGTGGATCATCCAGGAACTGGTCGATCTCATAAACCGGATTCGCCGTCACCTCCGCATCGCGAAACACCCGCATGTTCTCATCAAGCGTGCGAGCAGCGATGAACGCGGCGATAGGGGCCTCGCAGGCGTCCGCGTTACGCACCCGATCGGTATTGGTGCGGAATCGCGGGTCGTCGATCATGTCAGGCCGGCCGATCGCACGGAACAGCCGCTCGGCCATGGCCTGCATCGAGGCGGAAATGGCAACGAAACGCCCATCCGCGGTCTGCCATACGTTGCGGGGTGTGGTCGTAGCGGACCGACTGCCCGTGCGCACCGGCATCTCACCGCTGACCCGATGGATCGCCGCGTCCGGCCCCAGGATCGAGACGATCGGATCGAGCAGCGGCAGATCCATTACCTGACCGGGTCCGCCCCGCTCGGCAACGCGCAAGGCCACCATGACCCCATAGGCGCCATACAAGCCGGAAACCATGTCGGCCAGCGCCAGCGGCGGCAGCACCGGAGGCCGGTCTTCGAACCCGTTCTTGGCGGCGAAACCCGACATCGCCTCCACCAGCGTGCCGAATCCCGGCCGGTCGCGATACGGGCCGTCCTGGCCGAAACCGGAAATGCGCACGATCACCAGCTTCGGATTGCGGGCGTGCAGCACATCGGGACCAAGCCCCATTTCCTCCAACGTGCCGGGCCGAAAATTCTCGATCAGCACATGACTGCGCGCGGCCAGATCCAGCAGCACCTCTCGACCCTCACGCGGACGCAGAGCCAACGCGAGGCTCTTTTTATTACGGGCGTACACCTTCCAGTATAAGCTGAAACCGTTCACCCGCCAGGCGCGCAACGGATCTCCCCTTTGCGGGTCCTCGATCTTGATCACCTCCGCTCCTTGGTCCGCCAACTGAAGGCTCAGCATGTTGCCAGCCACCAAGCGCGTCAGATCGATCACGCGAATGCCGTCGAGGGGCGCGGGCGCCGTCGGGTCGAATTCGACGCGGGGGATCATTGCAGAAACTTTCTCATCCGCTAGCGTGTGATCGCTTGAGGCGGACCCGCCAGAAAGCGTGAAATCACGCGCTCAAACAAAGGAAGTTAGACCATGATTGCTTCAACTTGAAGCCATCATGGTCTAGTCTCCCCGCAGATGCCGGTGGCCCGCAAGGGCTGAAACGGGAACGCCACGGAACCAACCGCGGGCGGCTGCCCCCGCAACTGTATGCGGCGAGTTGCGTCCAACCCGCCATTGCCCGATCGGGCGAGAAGGCCGGACGCAGCGCCGACCCGCGAGCCAGGAGACCGGCCGGCATCGAGACTGCGCGCGCGCGACGGGCGGGGTGCACCGGCGCAGCGGGAGAAAGACCCGCAAGCGGCTGTCGTCCATCGAGACGGGCCGTGAGCAACGCGGTCCATTGCATCGGAGGACCGCATGCGCAAGCTGCTCGCCGCCGCATCGCTCATCGTGCTCCCAGCTTCCGTCCGGGCCGCCGATCCGGCCCTGCCACAGGCCGGCGCATTGCAGCCGGACGTGGTGGTGACGGCGACGCGCGTGCCGACGCCCGTCGAGGACATCCCCGCCGGCGTAACCGTGATCACTCGTGAGGAAATCGAGTTGCGCGGTTACAACACTCTGACCGAGGCGCTGTCGGCCGTGCCTGGCGTGCGCGTGGCGCAATCCGGCGGCCCCGGCGGCAACGGCAGCGTGTTCATCCGCGGCACCAACTCCAATCAGGTGCTCGTGCTGCGTGACGGAATGCCGATCAACGACGCCGCCGATCCCGGCGCGGCATTCAATTTCGGGGTCGATACGCTGGCCGACGTGGAGCGAATCGAGATCGTGCGCGGTCCGATGGCATCGCTCTACGGCTCCGGCGCGGTAGGCGGCGTGATCAACCTGATTACCCGCCAGGGACACGAAGCCGGCGTTCACTTCGTGGGTGATCTGGCCGGCGGATATCCGGCGCAACTGCTGAACAGCGAAGTTCTGTCCGGTGTAGCCGGTCCGCTGGACTACGCCGCCGTCGTGCAGACGGAATCGCTGACCGGATTCGATTCCACGCCGCAGCGCGAATCGGTGTTCACCGGCACACCGCAGGGATTCCGCGAACAGATCGGGACGCTCAATCTCGGCTACACGCCCGTACCGGGCACGCGATTTTCCGTCGTGGTGCGCGGGCGGCGCGCGCTGTTCGGGTTCAACCAGCTTGGCAACCCCACATTCGATACAGCCAATTCCAGCGCGCACGACACGTCGCTGTACGGTCGGATCGGCGTGCATTCGCTGCTGGCCGGCGGTGTCTATGAGACGGAGCTTTATCTCGGCGGCCTGCGCAATGACCGCCGCTACTTCGAGCCCTTCAGCCCAGCCGACGTCAACAACCTTGCCAGCAACGATTCCCGCTTTCACGGCTACGAAAGCGACCTGCAATGGAACAACATCCTGCACCTGAGCGACCTGTTCCGATCAAACATCATATCCTCTGCCGACCTGACCTTCGGGTATGAGCGCACTGGAAGTTCCGCCAAGGTCAGGATCAATTCGTCCACCGACGGCTTCGTGTTCCAGCAGAACACAAACGCCTCGATGGTCGATCAGGCGCTGCATGCCGGATTGCAGGGGACATTGTGGAATCGGCTGACGCTGACCGGCCAGGTCCGCCAGGACTGGGTGCTGAACGACCAGCCGCTGACCTGGCGTATCGGGACGGTGCTGGACGTACCGGAGGTACTGACGCGATTCAAGGCGGCCTATGGCACGGCGTTCCTCGCCCCATCGCTGTTCGACCGGTTCGGGGTGGATTCAACCGGCTATATCGGCAACCCCAATCTGCTGCCCGAGACCGCCCAGGGATGGGAAATTGGCTTCACGACGACAGTGCCGGCGCTTGGCCAGACCGATGCGAT
>DATIMO010000276.1:0-7188 GCA_035475215.1 Acetobacteraceae bacterium
TCCCGATCATCGAGTTGGTACCGGACGCGGAGGGCGCCGCCGGTGCGTTCACGCTGAGGCCGCAGACGGCGCTGTCCGGCGCGCCGCAGCAGGCGGGGGCGGCTGGCGCGCAGGATGTCGCGTTGGTGCTGCACACGTCCGGCACCACGTCGCGTCCGAAAATCGTTCCGCTGCGCCACATCAATGTCACCGCGACGGCGTACCACATCCGCGAGACGCTGCGGCTGACTCCGGATGATGTGTGCCTGAACATCATGCCGCTGTTTCATATCCACGGGCTGATGGCGGCGACGCTGTCCAGCCTGGCGTCTGGCGCCGCGGTTTGCTGCTCGCCTGGGTTCAACGCATTCCGGTTCTTTTCCTGGTTCAATGAGGTTCGGCCGACCTGGTACACCGCCGTGCCTACCATGCATCAGGCGATTCTGAACCTCGCCGGACGCAATGAGGCGGCAATCAAGGCAGGGCGGCTACGCTTCATCCGATCGTCTTCGTCGTCACTGCCACCGCAGGTGATGGAAGCGATGGAGCAGACCTTCGGTGTGCCGGTGATCGAGGCGTACGGCATGACGGAGGCGGCGCATCAGATGGCGTCCAACCCGCTGCCGCCGGAGCGGCGCTATCCAGGTTCCGTCGGACCGGCGGCTGGGCCGGAGATCGCCATCATGGACGACGCCGGCGCCCTGCAACCGCCCGGCGAGTTGGGCGAGGTGGTGATCCGCGGGCGGGACGTTACGTTTGGATACGAAAACAACTCGGAGGCCAACGCGAAGGCGTTCACCAACGGCTGGTTCCGTACCGGCGATCAGGGATTTCTCGATGACGGCGGCTATCTGCGTCTGACCGGGAGGTTGAAGGAACTGATCAATCGCGGCGGCGAAAAGATCAGCCCGATCGAGGTGGATATTGTTCTGATGGACCACCCGGCGGTGGCGCAGTGTCTGACATTCGCGATGCCGCATGCGATGCTGGGGGAAGAAGTTGCCGCGGCAATTGTGCTGCGCGAAGGCATCGTGGCTGCCGAACATGAACTGCGGGAGTTCGTGGCCGGGCGGCTGGCGCAGTTCAAGGTGCCACGTAAGATCATCTTCCTGGAGGAAATTCCGAAAGGCGCAACCGGCAAGCTGCAGCGCATCGGATTGGCCGAGAAGCTTGGCATCATCGCGTGAAGGTTGCGATTTTCGGGGCGGGCGCTATCGGCGGCTTCCTCGGGGCGAAGCTCGCGGCGGCCGGCACTGACGTAACCTTTATTGCTCGCGGGCCGCATCTTTCGGCGATGCAGGCGAACGGTGTGCACCTGATCAGCGGCGGTGAAACCATAACCGTGCATCCGCGCTGCGTTGCGGATGCGGGTGAAGCCGGTGTGCAGGACTACGTGATCGTCACGCTGAAGGCGCATTCGCTGCCGGGAGCGGCGGCGCAGATCGCCCGGCTAATGGGACCCGACAGCGCGCTGATTACCGGTATCAATGGTGTGCCCTTCTGGTACTTCTATGGGCTGGAGTCGCCGTTTCGCGACCGCCGCGTACAGTCGGTCGATCCTCGCGGCAGGCTTTGGCAGAACCTGCCTCCGTCACAGGTAATTGGTTGCGTCGTGTATCCGGCTGCCGAAGTGACGCAACCTGGCGTGATTCAGCATATTTACGGCGACCGCTTCAGCCTGGGCGAACCTGACGGATCACGCACGCCGCGCATCGAGGCGCTGTCGAAGCTGCTGATCGCTTCCGGTCTGAAGGCGCCGATCCGGCCGCGCGTCCGTGACGAGATCTGGGTGAAGCTGTGGGGCAATCTTGCGTTCAATCCGATTTCGGCGCTGACATCCGCAACCCTGGATTGCATCACCGGCGAAACCGAGCTGCGCGCGGTCTGCCGGACGATGATGCTGGAAGCGAAGACGACCGCTGAGGCTCTGGGCGTTCGGTTTGCCATCGATTTGGAGAAGCGCATCGACGGCGCTGCCGAAGTGGGCGAGCACAAGACATCCATGCTGCAGGATCTGGAGCGTGGTCGGCCGATGGAAATCGATGCGCTGCTCGGCGCCGTGGTGGAGTTGGGAGAGATGGTCGGGCAGACGATGCCGACCTGCCGCACGGTTCTGGCGCTGGTGCGCGAGCGGGCGCGACAGGCTGGATGCTATCAGATTGAGGGCGCGTGATGAGGGGGGTGAGCTTCGGCCTGACGGGTCGGCGGGCGATCGTCACTGGGCATCGCCAAGGGATCGGCGAAGCGATCGCGACCAGGCTTGCCGAGGAACGCGTGACGGTCATCGGGCTTGACCTGCCGGAATTCGATCTGGCCGACACGGCGACGATCGAAGAGCGTGCGGCGATACTGATCGAACGGCACGGTCCGATCGATCTGCTGGTGAACAATGCGGGCGTGACCGTGCTTGGCAGCGTGGTTGAAACGCCTCTCGATCAGCTTGAATGGGTGTTCCGGGTGAATTTTTTCGCGGCGTATGCGCTGATGCGCGCGGTGCTGCCGGGAATGGCTGCACGAGGGCGGGGCGTGATTGTCAATATTGCGTCGGACCAGGCACTGATCGGCAAGCCGGTGAGCGCCGCATATGGGGCGAGCAAGGCGGCGCTGGCACAGCTTTCGAAAAGCGCCGCGCTGGATTGGGCGCCGCAGGGAATTCGGGTGAACTGCATTGCCCCGGGCAGCACGGACACGCCGATGCTGGCTGGCGTGATCGGTGCTTTGGCGGCGCGGTATCCGGAGCGGTTTGCTGGATCTTCGGCGGAGGGCTATCGCAATGCCGTGCCGCTCGGACGTTTCGCGCATCCGAACGAGATCGCGGCGGTGGTCGCGTTTCTGGCATCCGACGCGGCTTCGTTCATAACCGGCGTGGTGTTGCCGGTCGATGGGGGAACAACGGCGCAATGAGTGCGCCGGTTGCGCTGGTGACGGGCGGCACCGGCGGGATTGGACGGGTCATCGTGAAGCGTCTGGTCGCGGAAGGTTATCGAGTTGTCGCGGTAGCACGAAATAAAGTGCCGTTGGAGACGGATTTTGAGTACGCGTTTCTTGACGTCTCGGTCGAGCGCCAGGTGGCGGTACTCTATGCCTTCATCCGCAGCCAGCACAATCGGTTGGATGTGCTGATCAATGCGGCCGGAACTGCTGGGGCGAATTCGTTGGATGATTCTTCGTTATGGCACGAAATCATCGGCACCAATCTGCATGGCACGTATTACTGCTGCAAGGCCGCCTTGCCGATGCTGCCAGATCGGACCGGACGGATCGTCAACATTGCTTCGGTCCTGGGATTGCGCGGGGTACCGGACCAAACCGCGTACTGCGCAGCGAAACACGGTGTGGTCGGATTCACACGCGCGCTGGCGCTGACGTTGGCACCACGTGGAATCACGGTGAATGCGGTCTGCCCGGGCTGGGTGGACACCGACATGGCCGCACAGCGCTTCCGCGAGCTTGGCATTACTCGGGAGCAGGCGTCGGCGGGCGTGCCGACCGGGCGGATCGTCACGCCGGACGAAGTTGCGGCGGTTGTTGCGTTTCTGCTGAGTCCTGGCGCCGCAAGTATTACAGGCTGCGCCCTGCCGGTGGATGGCGGGTCACTGGCCGCGCCATGAGCGCGCCTCGGGTCAAGGCCGGGTTGTGGGTGCAGATGGTGCTACGCATGGGCGATTCGGCCGGCCGCCCGGGCATGGTGCTGCGCAAGGGCGATCCGGATTCGGGCGGCATTCTGGTTGTGCTGCATGGAAGGGACGGAATGGTTGTGCTGTCGCAGATCCGGGCTGCCGACGGGTCCGCGGCGTGGATGCGTGGGACCGGGGGTGCGCCCGTCGATCAGGCGACGGTGGATGCGTATGTTACGCGGCAGGTGAGGTTTGATCCGGATGTGTGGGTGGTTGAGTTTGAGGCGCCGGATCTGGCGCCGCCGTTCGAGGCGAAGGTTGTGTAGGGCCGGGTTTGTCGAACTGCGCGGAAATTGACCACCGCAGCCACGTGGAATTTCTGGATTCCCGCTCCCCGCCTTCGCAGGGACATGCTTCGCGGGAATGACGGCAATGGGTCAGTGTTTTGCAAGGGGTCACTCGTTTGATAGTTGCAGGACCGTTGGCATCACACCGTCCAGCGTCAGAGTTACGGTGTTTGCTCGCCCCAGCGATCTGCCATCCCGCAGGTCGGTCACCTGCATCGGACGCGGCAGGTCCAACACAACCTGTTCCGGCGTTGCGTTGTCGTTGAAATCCCGATGCAGGGCAACGATGGTAGCGTTGCCGTGGCGGTAGACATAGGTGGTTACATCGGGTGGCGGTGCGCCGGCAGAAGACTTGGATGGCCGGCCGTCGTCGGCCATGACGTGTGGGGCGGCTGGCTGCAACGTGATGGGAAACCGCGGCCCGATGTCGGCGGCGTGGAGCGTGTTGCCGAGAGCAACCGAATCATTGGTGGCGAGGATTTTGCCACGACCGGCAGTGAACAGATCGGCCAATGGCGATTTCGCCAGGCGTCGGCCATGTGCATCGAAGCCGCCAGGCGCGGTATCTGCGATAACCAGTCCGCCGTGCGCGGCGAATCGCTGGATCGCCATGGTCTCGGCCGATGACAGAGCAATCGCGTGCGGCAGCATCAGAACCTTGGCGCCGCCGAGTTCATTGGCCGCCAGTTGATCGGGTCCCACATACCGTGGCGTCAGACCAAGATGCGCGAGCGTTTGCGCATACGCTGCAAGCGCTTCGCGCTGTGCATCGCCGGTGTCTTCCTGCGCGGCGGTACGGGTAATCCACGCATCACCATGCGGTCGTTGCTCCTGTATCCATGCCACGCGGAAACTCGCCGGTGAATAGAGGATCGCGACCGGATCGAAAACCGGCTGCGCATCCAGCACGGCACGACCGAGCGGGCCACGAAGCGCGGCAAACACCGGCGCATAGCCCTGCCCGTCGGCACCCAAGGTGCCGTCCGGCTGCACGATCCGGCTTCTGTCATCCCACAGCACAAGGCCGCGGCAACCCCGCAACCACTCCCGCCAGATCGCGTGAAGCTGTTTCGGGCGGGTGTTGAATGCGGTGGTCAGTGGCACGATCGCCGGGTTGAGGGAGCGCAGGATCGCGAGGTTCTCGTAGGTGTCGTAGATCTCCATCACGTCGACGGCGTGCGCCAGCCGCGTGTAGTCGTAGCCGCCCCATCCTGGCACCTGTGCGCCCTCGATGCCGGCCAGCCCAGCGGGGTCGGCGCGATGCACGGCGTCGGTCCCGGCGCGTACGGCACGTGCGAACGCCACGTCCATCCACGCCTTGAAGTCCGACCACGCGGAGAAATTGTCGTCGCTGCGCTGCATCGCCGTGCGGGTCAGCTCCGGCATGACCTGGTCCCACACAGGAAAGCGTGTGCCCCATTCCGCGTTCAGCGCCGTCAGCGACGGATATTGCGTGTGCAACCAGGTGCGAAAGTCGTTCAGCGAAGCCGGCGCGATGTCGAAATCCCAATTAGCCGCCAAATCGGCAATCCCGGTTTCATCACCAAGGCTGTAATACAGCGGGTGATCGACCTTTGCTGCATTCGCCGTTGCCACCAACCGATCCGTCACGCGCTTCAGCCACACCGGATCGGACAGTCCGGGATCGCGCACGAACACCGTCAGGTCGTCGAGATTGTCCCGATAGTGTCGTTGCAGTTCAGTGAAACGCCAGTTCGGCTTCTTGCCCGGCGTAAAGCGGTGATAGGCCGCATAGAAGTCGGTGGCGATGTTCTCGATATAATAGCGCATACCCTGGTCGCGCAGCGCCGACGCGACGGCGCTGCTCGGATCAAAACTACCGCTATCGCGGTTGATCGGTGCCATGCCACCGGTCACGCCGATCCCTTTCAGCACCGCAAGTTGCTGCGCGCTACGCGGCTGCCACTCCATGATCTGATAGTCGGGCCAGACCGGTGGCGCAGCCTGCGCACCGCACGCCCAGATCAGCAGCACAGTCGCACCAGCAAGAGGTTTCATGTCATCCCTTCGTCCTGTTTCAGCACTTCGCCAGCCAGGTAAAGGCTGCCGCAGATCAGCACCCGCCCCGGCATCGATTGCTGTGCCAGCACGGGCAGCACATCGGTGATGACAGGGCCGGACCGGGCCAGTCCGCCGGATGCCGCGATGATGGCCTCCACCGAAAGCGCCTGATGCTGACCCGGCTCGGCCACTGCCCACACGGACGCGGCAAGCGGCAATAACGGGCGCAGGAACTCGGCCGCGTCCTTGGCCTGTTTCATGCCGACGACCAGGTGAACCGGCCGATCGGTCCAGATCGCCAAATGCTGCGCCAGGGCGCAGCCGGCGCCCGGATTATGACCGCCGTCAAGCCATAATTGCCAGCCGCGCGGCAGCAGCCCGGCAAGGCGACCGGACAGACGCTGCAATCGAGCCGGCCACTCGGCATGCGTCACCCCGATGATGGCGCCGTCCGGGATGGGAAGCGATGTCGAGCGCAACGCCGCCAACGCGATGCCGAGATTGTCGAACTGGTGTGCGCCCGGCAGCGACGGCACGGGCAACGGCAGCGCGCCACGCCAGTCCGCGTAACGCTCGTTCTCGATCCTCCAGTCACGATGGCGCAACCGGACCGGTGCGCCCAGTCTTTCCGCGCACGCCATCAGCACACCGCGCGCGTCGTCCGGCTGCGCCCCGATCGCGACTGGTACCCCTGGTTTCATGATGCCGGCCTTCTCGGCCGCGATCAGCTCGATCGTCTCACCGAGCAGTTCCCGGTGATCGAGCGAAATCGAGGTTATCGCACAGGCGGCCGGCTGCTCGATCACGTTGGTTGCGTCACCGCGGCCACCCAGACCGACTTCCAGCACGCACAGATCCGCCGGTACCTGTGCGAACAGATGAAACGCCACTGCCGTGATCACTTCGAAAACGGTGATCGCCGCACCGGCGTTGGCCCGTTCCACATCCTCCAATGCCGCGGCTAACGTTTCATCCGCTACCAACCGACCGGCGATTCTTATACGCTCGTTGAACCGCACCAGATGCGGGGATGTATAGACGTGCACACGAAGCCCCGCCGCCTCGGCGATCGCGCGAATGAACGCGCAGGTGCTGCCTTTGCCGTTGGTACCCGCGACATGGATGACCGGCGGCAATCGCTGTTCCGGTGACCCGAGTTTCGCCAGCAGTTCGATCAACCGATCCAGGCTGAGGTCGATCAGCCGCGGATGCAGCCCGTGCAG
>DATIMO010000277.1:0-11028 GCA_035475215.1 Acetobacteraceae bacterium
CATCCTTCTCTCCAACAAATGCCATCATCTTCTCGCCATCGATACCTACTTCAAACAGCGCAATCCCATTCGAGATATGCATGTAGAGGATGCCCGTGCCCACGCACTTTGTTGGCACGTTAGCTGCCGTTACTTCCTCGCAGGCGCCTGGGATCGCGACAACTGTGTCAACGTGCCCGGCTGGAACACCTGCCGCTGAAGAGGCTCCCGGCATTCCAATCAGACAAACAAGACCGAAAACCGGAACCGAGAAGAATTTCATGCACGGCACCATACTGGGACTGCGCGCATGAGCCAACGTTCTGCATCGATCCAATGGGGCCAAGCCCCGGATACCAAAATGCCCGGCTTATCGGTCCCGCTCCTGTAAGCCCCGATAGAAATGTCACTCGCGCCCCTGATAGAGATGTCACTGGGACAAGCTGTCGTCGAGACGTTCGGGGGTGGCGTGCGATGACGGTGATCCGGATGAGCGATCGGGAAGTAAACGGCTCGCGCGCGGATCGAACTGCCGGATGGCCGTCTCACGATGGTAGCGACTGGCGTCGAGACACTGCGGCACTTGCTGGCGGACGGACTGTGGACCGATCGCTGTCACCGCCAGCCCTCGCGCACCAGCCGCGCCGGCGGCACGATTGCCTAGGCGCACTGGTCCAGAGCGTGATCGCGTGAGGCGGAACGCCAGAAAGCGTGAATCACGCTCTCAAACAAAGCCAGCTGGACCATGAGTGCTTCAACTTGAAGCAATCATGGTCTACCCTGCAGACAAACCGGACATGAAATCTGGACGTAGGGAAGCTCCATGCTAGGCCTGATGCAGCAGCAGCCTTTGCTGGTGTCGTCCATCATCCGCCATGCGGCGCGCTACCACGGCGGTGCCGAAGTGGTGTCTCAGATGAACGAAACCACGCGTCACCGCACCACGTACGCGACGCTGGAGCGGCGGTCACGTCGTCTCGCGCGCGTACTGCACGCGCTAGGTGTGAAGCCCGGCGATCGCGTCGGCACGCTGGCCTGGAACACCTACCGGCATCTGGAGCTGTTCTACGCAATCTCCGGTTCCGGCGCGGTATGTCACACGATAAACCCGCGGCTCGCGCAACAGGACATCAAATACATAATCACCCATGCGGGTGATTCAGTTCTGTTCGTCGATGCAAGTTTTGCCGAGCTGACGGAAACGATCGCGCCGGCAATCGGCGGCTGCGTTCATGCCGTGGTGATGATGACCGCATCCGAGGACATGCCGGAGATGAACCTGCCGGCCGGCATCGCGCTGCATTGCTACGAAACCCTGATGCAGGCGGCCGACGAGGATTTCGACTGGCCGATATTCGACGAAAATACCGCCGGCGCGCTGTGCTATACCTCGGGCACCACCGGTCAGCCGAAAGGCGTGTTGTACAGTCACCGCTCGACGGTGCTGCATGCATACGCCGCCAACACCGCGGACGCGTTCGGACTGCGCGCCGTGGACCGGATGATGCCGGGTGCGCCGATGTTCCACGCCGCCGCCTGGTCTGTGCCATATACGGTGCCGATGGTCGGCGCGGCCCTGATCCTGCCGGGGCGGCACCTCGATCCAGCCAGTCTGGTCACGCTGTTGAACGACGAGCGAGTCACCATGACCGGCGCCGTGCCCACCGTCTGGCTGGCGGTCCTTGGCTATCTGGGTGAAACCGGTCAACGCCTGCCGCATCTCCGGCGTATCTTCAGCGGCGGCTCGGCGGTACCACGCGCGATGATCGAGGGATTCGCCGGATACGGGATTGAGGTCCAACACGGCTGGGGCATGACGGAAACCAGCCCGCTGGTAAGCGCCTTCGCACCGATGCCGAATGTAGCCGATTGTACCGGCGAGCCGGCGATCCGCGTCCGATTGAAGCAGGGCCGTCCAGTGTTCGGCACCGAGGTGAAGATCGTGGGCGCCGACGGACAGGAGTTGCCGTGGGATGGCATCGCGTTTGGCGACCTGCTGGTGCGCGGCCCGTGGGTCTGCCGCGCCTACCTGCATCGCGGCGATGAAGGCGCGGCCGATGCCGAAGGCTGGTTCAGTACCGGCGATGTCGCGACCATCGATCCGAACGGATTCATCGAACTGGTGGACCGGTCCAAGGATGTCATCAAATCGGGTGGCGAGTGGATCAGCTCGATCGCGCTGGAAAATATCGCGGTATCCCATCCCGACGTTGCCGAGGCTGCAGTGATCAACGCCCGGCACGCAAAATGGATGGAGCGGCCGCTGCTGCTGGTCGTGCCGAAGCAAGGGCGAACCATCGACACTGCAAGCGTATTGCCGCTTTACGATGGAGCGGTCGCCAAATGGTGGTTTCCGGACGCGGTGATCGTGGTCGATGAACTTCCGCATACTGCCACCGGCAAGCTGAACAAGCTCGCGCTGCGGCAGCGCTATCAGGATCACCTTCTCAATCTGCCGCCGGATTCGCCGCCATGCGTGGGCTTGGCCCAGGGCACCCATGTCTTCGAGTTATCGCAGATTCCGCCTGAAACATAAGCTGCGCACGCGTGAGCTTGTACCAGTATCCCGGCACTATCTTCGACTGCCCAGCCGCGGATCAAGCTCGACCGCCTGCGCATGATCCTGTGCGGCACGGTCCCGGTCACCTTTTGCCAGATACGCAGCGGCACGATTGAGGAACGAAGGCGGGTAGATCGGGTTCAACGCAATCGCCTTGCTGAGGTCATCGATCGCCTGATCCGGCTGGCCGACGCGCAAATAGGCAAGACCGCGACTCGTCAATGCCATGGCGTGATTCGGGTCGATCCGCAATGCGGCGTCGCAATCCTCCATCGCCTGGGTCCATTGCCCCTGATTGGTGAATGCCGCACAGCGGTTGGACAACGCGTCCGCGGATTTGGGGTCCAGTTGGATGGCGCGATTGAAGTCGTCCATCGCGCGGTCGAGCTGCGCCTTGGCGGCATAGGCCACCCCGCGATTGGTGAACGCCTGTGCGCTGTCCGGGTCGATGCGCAACGCCGCATCGCAATCATCGATCGCCCGGTCGGTTTGGCTCGTTTCATTGTATGCCATGCAGCGGTTGGCGAACGCCTTCGCGGAATCTGGGTTGAGCTGGATCGCCCGATCCAGATCGGCAATTGCCCGGTCCGGATGGCCGGTGCGCAGGTAATCCATGCCGCGATCCACCAGCGGCAGGTCCCATGACGGATCGATCTCGGTCGCGGCGCTGCAATCCTCGATCGCCCGCTCGTACAGCGCCTTCTCGCCATAAGCCGCACAGCGGTTCAACAGCGCGGTCGCGGATTTCGGGTAGAGCTGCAGCGCCCGATTGAAATCAGCAATGGCGCGATCGGTTTCCCCATTGCCTAGAAGTGCCTTGCCGCGGTTGACGAATGCGAAATCCGATCCGGGAACCAGCGAAATTGCGGAATTGCAGTCGCGGATCGCCTGATCGTACTCGCTGATCGTTTCATGCGCCATGCACCGGTCGGCATAAGCCAACGCAAGCTCCGGGTCGATTTCGATTGCTCGATCGAAATCTGCGACCGCGCGATCAATAAGTCCCTTTGCCAGATACGCCTCGCCGCGATGCACCATTGCCGGTGCGAAATCGGGGTCGATATGCAGCGCCGCGTCGCAATCGGTGACCGCACGATCGTTCGCCCCGCGATCTACCAGCGCCATGCAGCGATCGGCGAAGGCCGGTGCCGATGTCGGATCGATCCTGATCGCCTGGCTCCAATCGTCGATCGCACGGTCGGTGTCGCCTTTGCCATAGTTGGCGACGCCACGATTGAGCAATGCCACCGGATCGCCCGGATCGAGTTTTAGCGCCGCATCGCAATCCGCGATCGCTCGGTCGTTATTGCCGCGTTCGCTCTCTGCGAGGCAGCGGTGAGTATAGGCTGCTACTGATTCCGGACTAATCGCCAGAGCTGCATCGTAGTCCTGGATCGCCAGGTCGTACTCGCCTGTTCGATCATGCGCCTCGCCGCGATAGATCAGCGCCGCCGCACGATCGGTCGGTATCGTGCCATCCGCCTGCAACACTGCCGAACAGGCCTGGATGCGCAGGTCCGGGTCAGCCGCCGTACTGCATGCCTGCAACGCCGCCGGAGCCTCCGTCTCGGCGGCTGCCGGTCCAGCCAGGGTCAGTATCAGCAATATCGTTGCACGCTGGAGACGGATCCGCACTGCTGGCTTCGCTATCACTCGAAACCAATAAACCCAGGGTTGTCGCTGATCGGGCGTGCCGCTTTCAGCTTCGTCAGGTCCGGCACCGGTCGAGCCGTTCGTGGATCGCTCGCCAGAATCTGTTCCAATTCTGCCGCCACCGACAGCACCAGCGCATCTCCGCCGCGCGGGCCGACGATCTGCAATCCGAACGGCATACCGTTCCGGTCCAGCCCTACCGGCAACGACAGTGCCGGATGCCCGGCCAGCGTCACCGCATAGGCCATCGCCAGCCAGTGGAAATAGGTCCGCGTCGGCTTGCCGTCTATTTCCGCCGGATACAATTCGCGCCACGGGCGCGGGCTGATGGTGATGGCCGGCGTCAGGATGACGTCGCGATCACGGAAGAAGTCCTGCCAGCGACGGTACAGTGCAGTCTGCATCGCCATCGCGCGAGCCACATCGGTTGCCGAATAGCGCAGGCCCTCTTCCACGTTCGCCCGCACATTGGGCCCGACAGGTTGGCCGGCCTGCACCTTCGGCAGGTGGCCGGCAAGGAAGCCGAGGGCGCGCAGTATCTCGAACGCCTCGTCGGCGTCGCTGCAGTCGGGCGTTGTATCGTCCGCCCGCGCGAACACATGGCGGAATAGACCGGTCTTCTCGGCGAACACATCGGCGATGTGACGTTCGGTGGGCGCGAAACCGAAATCCGGCGTCAGCGCGACGCGCAGTCGCGACAGATCGATCGGGGCGGGGCGCGCGAAGTCCGCCGGTTTTCGGATCTGCTGTCCCCGCACAGTCGTGGCCAGCGGGTCGCGGGAATCGTCGCTGGTCATTGCCGACAGCAGCAGGCACAGATCGGGCACGGTGCGCGCCATAGGCCCCAGCACGGGAAGCGAACTCCAGCCCAGCGCGCGTTTCTCGCTGGGCACCAGGCCGGGCGTAGGACGGAAGCCGACGATGCCGCAGAACGCCGCCGGGTTGCGCAGCGATCCGCCGGTATCGGAGCCGGTGGCGATCGACACCATGCCGGTTGCCAATGCAACGGCCGAGCCTCCGGAAGAGCCCGCAGCGGATCGTGTCGGATCGAACGGATTGCCAGTCGCGCCATAGACCGCGTTGCGGGTGTTGGCACCGGCGCCGAACTCGGGCGTGTTGGTCTTGCCGACAATGATCGCTCCGGCGGCGCGAATGGCGGCGATGCTGCGCTGATCGGCCTCAGGGATATGATTGCTGAAGATGGGGCTGCCATGCGTTGTGCGCAGACCCTCGGTGTCCTCCAGGTCCTTCACACCGAGCGGCAGCCCGTGCAGCGGTGGCAGCGTGTCCCCACGCGCCACCGCTGCATCGGCTGCCTTGGCAACGGCCCGGGCGCGGTCGAAGTCGCGCGCCACCATGGCGTTTACCGCATGGTCCACCGCCTCGATCCGCGCGATGCAGCTTGCCAGCAGCTCGGTCGGCGCGAGCTTCTTCTGCCCGATCAGACGGCGGGCCCGCACAGCGTCGAGGTCACAGGGTTCGGTCATGGGGGTCATCCTTCAAAGCGCGTAGCGGGCACCAGCCAGTCGATGCCGGTGCCGAGTACTTCCGCGATCCGACGCAGTTCACCATCCAGCAAGCGTCGCGATTCGTCGGCAGACAGGTAATTCTTCCGGGCGTTCGCGTATCCGAGCTCCACCTCGTGGGCGTGGTCCGTACGGATGACCACAAGGTCCCGCGCCTCCTCTAGTTGGTCCAAGGATGCATCGTACTCGGCGCGGCGCAGCGTGACGGTTTCGTCGGTGTCCGAAATCGGCCTGAACTGCACGGTCATCGGTATGCCTCTCTCCGGTGAGCGATCCGGCGTGCGACCAGATCATCATCCTCAAACGAACAGATCGCCCGCTAGTCCCCCTGACACACCCGGGCCGCGCCCGCTTCTCCGACCAGCGGAGTGACACCGGCGTGGTGTGGGTTGGTGCGGCTGCAATTGCTTCCAGCCGGGCATCCACCCTTGGCAATCCGGCAAGTTGTTTCTGCGCCTGGGGTGTCAGGGCAAGCGCCATGTTGGATGCTCGCACGCTATTAGCGTGCCAGCAAGCGTGGTTCGCGTGGCGCATCAGGAGCACGACCGCATGTAAACCAAGTCGCGATTCTTGGCTCGGCTGCTTCCGCTTCCGCCAATTTGACACACCGCCCTCCACTCGCCAACAATCCTGCTTCCCCCGACCCGGTCTCCGGACCGCGCCGGGGGAAGCATCGTGTCAACCCATGAAGGACCCAAAATCACATGATACCCGCTCTGCTGCCGAACTACGCCCGTGCCGACCTCGCTTTCGAGCGGGGCGAAGGCGCCTGGCTGTGGACGGCCGACGAGCGACGATACCTCGATTTCGGATCCGGCATCGCCACCGCATCGCTTGGTCACGGCAACAAGCACCTGGTGCAAGCCATCGCCGAACAGGCGGCCAAGGTGATGCACGTTTCCAACCTGTACCGTATCCCGCAGGCCGAAAAGCTCGCGGCGCGCCTAGTGGACGCCACCTTCGCGGACAGCATCTTCTTCTGCAACTCGGGCGCCGAGGCGAACGAGGGCATGATCAAGATGATCCGCAAGACCATGGCGGAAACCGGCAAGCCCGAGCGCTTCCGTATCATCTGTTTCGAAGGCGCCTTCCACGGCCGCACGCTCGCCACCCTGGCCGCCACCGGCAATGCCAAATACCTGGCCGGCTTCGGCCCGCAGGTCGAAGGCTTCGACCATGTGCCGTTCAACAACATGAACGCCGTGCGCGACGCCATCGGCCCGGGAACAGCAGGCATCCTGGTCGAACCCGTGCAGGGTGAAGGCGGCGTCCGGCCCGGGGATCTGCAATTCCTGCGCGATCTACGGGCGGCGTGCGACGAATACGGACTGATACTCGGCATGGATGAGGTGCAGTCCGGCATGGGTCGCAGTGGCAAGCTGTTCGCGCATGAATGGGCCGGCATCACCCCGGACGTGATGTCTGCCGCCAAGGGCATCGCCGGGGGGTTTCCGCTGGGCGCCGTGCTGGCGAAGGAATTCGTTGCCAAACACATGGTTCCGGGCACGCATGGCAGCACATTCGGCGGCAACCCGCTGGCGTGCGCGGCGGGCAATGCGGCGCTGGACGTGATCCTCGCGCCGGGATTCCTGGAAGACGTGGATCGCAAGGGCCGCAAACTGCGTGCCGGGTTGGAAAAGATCGCGCGTCAGTACAAGCAGATCTTCGACGATGTGCGCGGCCTCGGCCTGCTGCTCGGGATGAAATGCGTTGTCCCGGTCTCCGAAGTACAGGCCGCCTGCGTCGCCGAAGACCTGCTCGCCATCACCGCCGGTGACAACGTGCTGCGTCTCGCGCCCCCGCTGGTGTTGACCGAAAGCGACATCGACGAGGCGCTGACGATGCTGGATCGCGCCGCACGCCGCTGCCTGCCATCGACCGCGAAGGCCGCGGCGAAATGAGTGCCTCGCTCCGGCGGCAAGGGCCGCAGGGAAGCCTGTTCGGGAGCGGCAGTGTAGCTGCCGCTCCCAGGCACTTCCTCGATCTGCGCGACTTCGATGGCAAGACGTTGCGCCAAATGCTGGATGTGGCAACCGGCTTCAAGCGTGCACATGGCGTGTCGTCACGCCCGCTTGCCGGCAAGATGCTGGCGCTGATCTTCGAAAAACCATCGACGCGAACCCGCGTGTCCTTCGAAGTGGGCATGCGGCAGCTCGGCGGTGAAGTGATCGTGCTCAACGCACGCGACATGCAGTCCGGGCGTGGCGAAAGCGTCGCCGACACGGCGCAGGTGCTGTCCCGCTATGTCGATGCGATCATGCTGCGCACCGACGATGTCGCCAAGCTGCACGAACTGGCGCGTTGTGCGACGGTGCCGGTGATCAACGGTCTGACCGATACGTCACATCCCTGCCAGCTCATGGCCGACGTGCTGACGTTCGAGGAGCATCGCGGTCCCATCGCCGGCCAGGTCGTCGCCTGGTGCGGCGACGGCAACAATGTCGCGCGAAGCTGGATCGAAGCGGCGGTGCGCTTCGGCTTCACGCTGCGTCTGGCCACGCCCGCGGAACTACGACCGCCCACGGATCTAGTCGATTGGGCGCGTGCACAAGGCGCCCGTATCGAACTCACCGGCGATCCCGAAGCAGCGGTGGCCGGCGCGCGCTGTGTGGTGACCGATACCTGGGTCAGCATGTCGGATGATCCGAACCAAAGCCGTCACAACCTGTTGGCGCCGTATCGGGTCACCAGCGCGCTGATGGCGAAGGCGGCGCCCGACGCGGTGTTCATGCACTGCCTGCCGGCGCATCGCGGTGAGGAAGTAACCGCCGACGTGATCGACGGCCCGCAATCGGTGGTGTTCGACGAAGCGGAAAACCGGCTGCACGCCCAAAAGGGCGTGCTTGCCTGGGTGCTGGGCGCCGCGCGGTAGTTCAGTTGAAGAAACGCGCCGGCCGGAACTGTGCCAGTTCCGGCCGCTCGCGTCCGCGGGCGATTTCGTCCGCAACTGCCGCCCCGAGGAACGGGGACATTGTCACCCCGCTATGCGTGATCGCCAGATAGTAGCCGCGAACGCGCGGCACTGGGCCGACCGCCGAATAATGGTCGCCCGGAATCGGCCGAATCGCGACGCGCGCCGCTTCCGGCGCCACATCGCCGATCGAGGGCAGCAGCCGACGCGCGCGGGCGACCAGGTCCCGTGCTTCTGGCATCTCCGGGCTGAGTTTCGAATCGATCGATAGCGTTGGGTCGGTCGGATTCCAGTGCAGCATCAGCCGCCCGGCGCCATCCGGGCGTGCGTCGATCACCGGCGTGCGCACGACGCGAGACAGGCTTGTCGCCACCGGCGGCGTGAACACCAGGAACCCAACCGTGGGCGCCAAGGGCAGATGCAAGCCCGCGTCGCGCACAGGATCGTTGGCCCAGCGGCCGGTACAGTTCACCACCATGTCTGCCTGATGCCGTGTTCCGTCCCCGGTCAGCACCCCGGTCACGCGATCGCCGGTCAGCAGAAGATCGACGACGCGCGCGCCGCAATGCAGCTTCGTACCATGTCGTCGTGCCGCGGAAAGCATCGCATGCGCATACGGCACCGGATCGAGCCAGCCCTCATCCGGGAACCAGGCGATCGGCGCGTCGCCCACAGTGGCAAGATCGATATCCGGTTCCAACTCGTGGAGTTGCTTCGGGGTGATCCATTCCGCGGCATAACCCCAGGATTGCAGCCGCTCGACATTGGTTGCCTGCGCAGCACGATCAGCTTCCGCTTCCCATTCCAGGCTGCCGCCGCCATGCCACCAATGCGCGCCTCCGAATTCGTCGCGCAAGGCGGCGTGCGCCTTCATTCCGGCTACGTTCATGTCGTGATACGGACGCGGCGGCTTGTTATGGGCGTTGGTCCAGGCAAAGCTGATATGGGACGTCCCGGCACCGACACGGACGGCCTCCAGCACCAACACCTCGGCGCCGGCCTGTGCCAGTCGGAACGCGGTCGAAGCCCCCATCACGCCAGCCCCGATCACGATAACCTTCATTACTTCGTCTCCTTGTTCGTCGTGGCTTGTTCTGCTTATCGTGGATAATGGCAGGCCACCACCCGACCGTCGCCCATATCCGTCAACGCCGGTTCCTCGGCTGCGCAGCGATCTGTGGCTGCGGGGCAGCGCGTGCGGAAGCGGCAGCCGGACGGGCGCTCCATCGCGCTCGGCAATTCCCCGCGCAGCACGGGCGCGGCCTTGGCGGTCGGATCAGGCACCGGTATCGCTTGCAATAATGCGTGTGTGTAGTGATGATGCGGATGATCGAACAGTGCCTCGACCGGCGCCAGTTCGACGATGCGACCGAGGTACATCACCGCGACACGGTCGCTGATGAAGCGCACGGACGCCAAGTCGTGCGAGATGAAAAGATAGGTCAGTCCCAGACGATCCTGCAGCGAAACCAGCAGATTGAGAATCTGCGCGCGAATGGAAACGTCCAGCGAGGATACCGGCTCATCGCAGATCAGGATGCGCGGCTCCACGGCCAGCGCACGGGCGATGCCGACACGCTGGCGCTGGCCGCCGCTGAACTCGTGCGGAAAACGTCCGGCATGCGTGGCCTCCAGCCCGACCAGTTCCAGCAGATCCGCAACCCGGTCCTCCCATTCCGGTTGCGGCGCGTGCGCGTGTACCCGGAACGGCTCCAGCAGCGTCTGGCCGATGCTCCAGCGCGGATTGAGCGACAGATACGGATCCTGAAAGACATACTGGATGCCACGGCGAACCTTCAGCGCGGCATCACGATCGGCACCGCCGAGCACCGGCACGATGTCTGTGCCCTCGAACAGCACGCGGCCGGCGGTCGGTGTGATCAGGTGCAGGATTGCGCGTGCGGTCGTCGTCTTCCCGCAACCGCTCTCGCCGACCAGGCCCAAGCATTCGCCGCCGTGCAACCGGAAAGAAACATCATCGACCGCGCGGATTTCAGCGACCTCACGGGCCCCGAAAACCCCGCGCTGCCGCACCGGATACCGCTTTGATAGGCGCTCGACAGCAAGGGTCATGCGGCAGCGTTCGCTTCCACACCCGGACTGCCGCGCTTCAGGCAGCTCACCACGTGGCCCGGCGAGGCTTCAACCGGCGCCGGTCGCAGATGCCGGCACGCCGGCTCGGCTTCAGGGCAGCGCGGGTGGAAGCGACAGCCGCCGGGCGGATCGGCAAGACTGGGGATGCGCCCGGGGATCACCGGCAGAACCCGTTCCGCGCGATAGGAACGATCCGCACGTGGCATGCTTTGCAGCAGTGCCCGCGTGTAGGGATGCAACGGGGCACGGAAGATTGTCGCCGCATCAGCAGTTTCGCAGATCGCTCCGGCGTACATCACGCTGAT
>DATIMO010000278.1:0-9556 GCA_035475215.1 Acetobacteraceae bacterium
TATCCTTCGTCCTGCTGCGCGAACAAATCCCAGCACGGCAAGGAAACCACCGCAATCGCGATCCCTTCCTTGCCCAGTGCCTCGCGCGCCTCCATGGCGATCGAGACCTCGGTGCCGGTGCCGATCACCGTTGCCTGCCGCGGCCCCTCGGCTTCGGCGATCACGTAGCCGCCCCGCGCGCAGCGATTATCCGTCGTGTCGGTTCGCAATGCGGGTACCGCCTGCCGGCTGAGCACCAGCAGACTTGGCCCTTCCGTCCGACGGATCGCCAGTTCCCAGCACTCCGCGGTTTCCATCGCGTCTGCCGGGCGGAACACATGCAAGTTCGGCGTCGCGCGCAGCCCGGCGAGTTGCTCCACCGGCTGATGCGTCGGTCCGTCTTCACCCAGTCCGATCGAATCATGCGTCAGCACATGGATCACCCGCTGACGCATGATGCAGCCGATGCGAATCGCCGGCTTCATGTAGTCGGTGAAGACGAAGAACGTGCCCGTGTAGGGGATCAGGCCGCCATGCACGGCCATCCCGTTTGCCGCCGCGCACATGCCGTGCTCACGGATGCCGTAATGGATATAGCGGCCGGCGTAGTTGCCAGGGCTGACGGTGCCCATCGACTTGACGAACGTAAGTGTCGAGGGCGTCAGATCGGCGGCGCCACCGACCAGTTCCGGGGTCGCCGGTACCAGCACCTCCAGAGCCTTCTGGCTGGCTGCACGCGTGGCAAGTTTCGGCTTTGTCTCGGCAATGTCCTGCTTCAGCGCCGCCACCGCTTCGTGCCAGTTCTCCGGCAGCCTGCCGGCGGTCGCGCGCTCGAAGTCCGGACGCATGGTGTGCCGGGCGAGGCGCTTGAGCCAAGCCCGCCGCGCCGCCGCACCGCGCGTGCCGGCGGCGCGCCAGCGCTCCAGCAACTCGTCGGGTATGGTGAAGGGGGGCTCATGCCACCCCAGCGCTTCCCTGGCGCCGGCCGCTTCCTTCGCGCCCAGCGCGGAGCCATGGACCGCGGCGGTCCCCGCCTTGGTTGGGGCGCCGAGCCCGATGATGGTGCGGCACGCGATCAGCGTCGGCTTCCGGGAGCGTACTGCGAACGACAGCGCCGCGGCGATCTGCGCCGCGTCGTCGCCATCCACCGCCTTGGTCGCCCAACCCTCGGCGGCGAAGCGCTTCAGCGTGTCCTCCGTGCGCGATAACGCGGTATCCCCATCGATCGAGACATGGTTGTTGTCCCAGAGAAACGTCAGCTTCTCCAACCGGAGATGCCCGGCGATGCCGATGGCTTCGTGACTGACCCCTTCCATCAGGTCGCCATCCGAGCAGATCACCCAAGTGCGGTGGTCAACCAGCGATTTGCCGAACCGGGCGGCCAGCATGCGCTCGGCCAGCGCCATGCCGACCGCGGTGGCAATGCCCTGGCCCAGCGGCCCGGTGGTGGTCTCTATCCCCGGCGCCTCGCCATATTCCGGATGGCCTGCGGCGGGAGAATGGAGCTGGCGGAAATGCTTGATATATTCGAGGGTCATGCCCTCGAACCCGGTCAGGTACAGCAGCGCATACAGCAGCATCGAGCCATGCCCGGCCGAAAGCACAAAACGGTCGCGATCCGGCCAGTGCGGATCGGCGGCATCGTATTTCAGGAACCGCGTCCACAGCACGGTGGCCACGTCGGCCATGCCCATCGGCATCCCCGGGTGGCCGGAATTTGCCGCCTCGACAGCGTCGATCGCCAGCGCTCGGATGGCCTTCGCCATCCGCCAGGTCGTGGTTGGCGGGCGGGCCAAGATTTCGGCCTGCCGGACCAGCACCGGGTTCTCCGCAGGAAGCTCGAGCATGTCAGCCATGGGACCTCCTCTACAGGTCCCGCCGGTGATAGTCGCGCCCGGCTGCCCGCTCAAGCCGGCGACGGCGGAATGGGCTTCGCTCTCCCGCCCTTACTCCGCCCGCGCTTTCCCGAATCCCGCCATCAGCTCCTCGATCTGCCCTGGATCGGACTGCTCCATCACCCGCCGCGCAAACCGTGCGCAATCGTCGATCGTCACCGATCGCACGGCCTGCTTCACCCGCGGCACGGCGGCAGCGTTCATGCTGAAGCTGCGCAGCCCCAGCCCCAACAGCAGCGGCGTCAGCCGCGGATCGGCTGCCATCTCGCCGCACACCGAAACCGGCATCCGCATGCGAAGCGCGGCCTCGGTCGCGAATTGTACCAGCCGCAGCACCGCTGGGTGCAGCGGATCATACAAGTCCGCCACCTCGCTTTCGGCGCGATCCACCGCCAGTGTGTATGCGGTCAGGTCATTGGTACCGATGGCAAAGAAATCAGCCTCCAGCGCCAAGGCATCGGCCGACAGCGCTGCCCCCGGCGTTTCGACCATGATGCCCAGCAGCGGCAGCTTGTCCGGGATCCGCTCGCCGCGCCGTCGCAAACGCCGCGCCACCCGCTCGTAGATTTCGCGTGCCGCTCGCACCTCGGCCACGGTGGTCACCATCGGCAGCATCACACGCACCGGGCCGGCCACCGCGGCCCGCAGGATCGCCGCAAGCTGCGTTTCCAGCAGTTCGGTCCGGCGCAGCAGCAGTCGGATGCCGCGCAGCCCCAGTGCCGGATTCGTGTCCGCTGCCTCGGCCACGATGCCGGCACTGGTCAGCGCTTCGATCTCCTTCTCGCCGCCCCAGTCCAGCACCCGGATCGTCACCGGTGCGCCGCCCATCGCCTCGACGATCGCGCGGTATGTCTGCGTCTGCGTGTTCTCGTCCGGCACGGTCTCACGGTTCATGAACATGAACTCGCTACGCAGCAGGCCGATTCCGAACGCGCCGGACTGCTGGATCAGCGGCAATTCCACCAGCAACTCCAGGTTCGCCTGCAACTCCACCGCTTGCCCGTCGAGCGTTTCGGCAGCCAACCGGCGCAGCCGGGCGAAGCGTTGGCGCTCGCGGGCGAATGCGGTCACGGCGCGGCGCGCAGCGTTCAACCGCGCTTCCGATGGATTGATCACCACCAACCCGCCGCTGCCATCGATGATGGCCGTGTCACCCGGTCGTATCGCATGCGCCAGCCCAGGCGCGCCCAACACCGACGGAACGCCGAGCGCCCGCAGCATCACCGCCGTGTGCCCATCCGCGCCACCTTCCTCGGTTGCCACGCCGGCCAGCCGCGACGGATCGAGCAGTGCCGCATCGGCCGGACGCAGCGCCTCACAGATCAGCACCGCGCCTTCAGGCAGTCCGGCAAAGCTGCGGAACGGCGCACGGGTCAGATTTCGGATCAGCCGCCGCGCGATCTCCTGGATTTCGTCGGCTCGGCGCCGAAGATTGGCCTGGTCATCCGCCGGCATGCCGGGCTCCGCCTGCGAGCGAATTGCACCGGCGATGTCGTCCGCTTCCTCCGCCACGGCACTTTCCGCAGACAGCAGCAACTCGGCGATGCGTCGCCGCGCGCCACGAATCAGCCGTGACGACCCCAGCATCCGCAAATACGCGTCGATCAGCGGCGCGATCTCGGCCTGGCTGTCTTCCGGCAAGGCCGCCAATCGCGCGCGAATTTTGCCAAGCTGTTTGCGCGACTGTGCGATGGCGGCTTCCAGCCGCGCGCCTTCCGCACCCGTATCGGCCGCCTGGATCTTGTGGCGCGTGATTCGGGCCTCTGGCTCGGTGGCGCCGAACACCGGGCCGATCGCCACGCCGGCAGAGACCGGAATTCCCGCAAACAATGCTTCTGGCCGGTCTGCGCGGCGCACCAGTCCCGACAATCGCTTGTGTTGTGGAGGTGGCGGGTCAGTCCTGCTCATTGAAGCCGGATTCGACCAAGCCGGCGAGCGAGTCCAGAGCCTCCTTGGCATCCCAGCCTTCGGCCCGTAGTTCGATATCCGAACCGGGCCCGGCGCCCAGCATCATCAGTCCCATGATCGACCGGGCCGAGACGCTCTGGCCGTCGCGGATCACATCCACGGAGGCGCCGAAGCGCTCGGCGAGGGTGACGAACTTCGCCGCGGCGCGTGCATGCAGTCCACGCTTGTTGGTGATCCTGACGATACGACTGAGCACCGATGCACCAGAACTGCTGACGGGATCGTCCGATGGCCCGGCGCTCTCGGACGCTGTCATGGGGAACGGCGGCAACCCGCCGCTGTCATCCGCACACGCCGCTGCCGTTGCTGCCGTTCACCTTGGGGCAGCCGTGCAGCACGTGCGAAGCGGCGGCGATATATTTGCGGCCGGCCGTCTCGGCGCAATTGACCGCATCGGGCAGCGGCTGGTTGGAACGCACTTTGGCGAGCTTCACGAGCATGGGCAGGTTGACGCCGGCAATCACCTCGACGCCTTTGCGCTCCATCATGGAGATTGCCAGATTGGACGGCGTTCCGCCGAACATGTCGGTCAGCAGCACGACACCGTCGCCGGTGTCGCACCGCTCGATACAGGCTTCGATCTCGGCGCGTCGGTTCTCCATGTCGTCGTCCGGTCCGATACAGACGGTATCCACATTCCGTTGCGCACCGACCACATGTTCCATGGCCGAGCGCAGTTCCACTGCCAAGCGGCCGTGGGTGACGAGAACCATGCCGATCATGGCTTGTTGTACTGACCCCGCGCAAACAGTTCGATAACGCTGCTCATATTTCTCTCAGGCCTCCTGTGCCTGAACCGGCGGTGGCTGCGCGCCCTCGCCACCCGACGAATCGATACTCCCGCCCCGGCGCTGATCCGGACCGGTCGATGCGGCTGCCGATACCTCACGAGACAGCTCGCGATGCACCCGATGCACCCGCCAAGCAATTTCGGCGCCCTCGGCCATCAGGCCGGACGCCAGATGCGCAGCAATCTGCTCGACAATGTACACGGAACGGTGACGTCCGCCTGTACATCCAATGGCGACTGTGGCGTATTTTTTGCCTTCCTGAACAAACCTCGGCAGGAGCAGCTCCAGCAACCCGGTCACCGAGCCGAAGAACGCCGCAAAGTCCGGGTCGGCTTCAATATAGCTGCCGACCTCCGGGTCAAGGCCTGTTCGCGCCTGCAAGATGGGATCGTAGTGGGGATTCCGCAAAAACCGCGCGTCGAATACCAGATCCGCGTCCGGCGGAAGACCGAACTTGTAAGCGAAAGAGATCAGCGTGACCGCCATCGCGAGCCTTGGAGAGTCGTTGCCCGCGCCAAAATGGCGCTCCACGTCACGCCGCATCTCGGCCACAGGCAGAGCCGACGTGTCGATGATCAGATCGGCGACATCGCGCAGCGGAGCGGTCAGGATGCGCTCCTCGTCGATGCCGTCGATCACGCGCCCCTGCGGCGCCAGTGGGTGCCGCCGCCGCGTTTCACTGTAACGGCGCAGCAGGATTGCCTTTTCGGCGGTGACATAGACCAATTCGGGACGCAGGCCAGCATTGGCCCGCAGCCGTGACACGGCTTCCAGCACCCGGGTTGCGTCGAAGCCGCGGCTGCGCGCATCCATGCCGATCGCCAGCTTGCGTTCGGTGCGGGTGACCATCTCCTCCAACATGGGCAGAGGCGGATTATCGACCGCCTCGTAACCGAGATCCTCAAATGCCCGCAGAACCGACGCTTTTCCGGCGCCGGACAATCCGGTGACCAGAACCACTCGGAGCGGCCGGTCCGGGTTGCTCATGCCGCAAATGCTCCGGCCACCTGCGGCACATGACCGAGCGCGCAGTCCAGCGCCAGGGCAACCCGATCGGGCGCCGAGACGGCGAAGGCGTCGAGGGTTATCACAGGAATACCGAGATCATGCCGTCGTGGCTGCGGAAGACGCTCCGAAGCCACCCCCTGCCCCGGCGGGAGAGGGTCGGAGGCGGGGGGACCCGCATAGATCAACCGGGCTTCCGGAACAAGCTCCACCGCCAGCACAAGCCTGGCCTCCGCCGCATACGGCAGCCGGACAATTCCCAAGCCGCGAACCTCCAGCAGGCCCGCCAGCGATGCAGTCGGCCGCGCCACATCGCGATCGATCACCACCCGATCGTCGCCGACCAGCACAAAACCGCGCGAGAGCAGCCGCAGCCCAAGGTCCGACTTGCCCGAGCCGGGCGGCCCGAGCAGCAACACCCCAGCTCCATTCCTGGCAACGCAGCTTGCATGGATGTGTCGCGGGCCGTTCATCGGCGCGCAATCTGAGCCGGTGCGAGCCGGAAAGGAAGCGTCCGAACAGGCAACTTGTCGCAGAATTTGTCACATGCCAGCGTGGCCGGCACCATGACCGACCGTACCACCATCGCCGCCGCCGCTGCTCGGATATCCGGGTATGTTCGCCGCACGCCACTTCTCCGCGTGAGCGGCGCTGATCTGGGGCTTTCCTGCCCGCTCGCGTTGAAACTCGAACTGCTCCAGCACGCCGGCAGTTTCAAGCCCCGCGGCGCGTTCAACCGGCTGCTGGCTGCCGCGCGCCCGACAGGCGGAGTGATCGCCGCTTCCGGGGGCAATCACGGGGCAGCGGTGGCCTACGCCGCCCGGGCGCTGGATCTGCCGGCAGAGATTTTTGTCCCGACTCTGACACCGCCGGCCAAGGTTGCACGAATCGCCAGCTACGGCGCAAGCGTGGTGCAGACCGGTGCGACCTATGCGGACGCGCTGGCGGCCAGCCGCACCCGTCAGCAAGAAACCGGCGCCCTGGAGGTCCACGCCTACGACGATGCGGATGTGCTGGCCGGCCAGGGCACGCTGGCCCGCGAACTGGAACAGGATGCGCCGGAACTGACACATTTGCTGGTGGCGACCGGAGGCGGTGGTCTGATCGGTGGCATCGCCGCGTGGTTTGCCGGCAGTGTCGCGGTGGTCAGCGTAGAGCCCCAAGGCTGTCCGGCGCTGCACGACGCGCTGGCCGCCGGGCGCCCAGTGTCGTCCCCGGTGGGTGGCGTGGCGGCCGACAGTCTCGGGGCGCGCCAGGTCGGCACGTTGATGTTCCCGATCGCGGCGCGCCATGTCGCGGTCGCGGTATTGGTTCCGGATGATGCGATCCGAACGGCGCAGCGGTTGCTGTGGAACCGTATGCGGCTGGTCGCGGAGCCGGGCGGCGCCACCGCACTGGCGGCGATCCTGTGCGGCGCGTTCGCGCCGCCGCCCGGCGCTCGCGTGGGTGTGCTGGTCTGCGGCGGCAACACCGATCCGGCCAGCGTCGTATAGCGGAGCTGCTCGATTGCCAGGCCTCCATTCTCGGCAATCGGCTCCGGTCGAAAGCAAGCAAGGAAGTCCAACCACGGAGACACAGAGGCTCGGAGAAGCAAAATTACCGGAGCAGAAGAATTTTACCAACCGCCTGAAACCTTCACTGTCTCTCGTCATGCCCGCGACGGGTCGGGCATCTGCGGGAATGACTGGGATTGCGCGGAGAGTCCTGGATTCCCGCTGTCGCGGCAATGACGATAGTGGGTCACTGCGATGGCCGGTTGGCATTATCCGATTCCTGCGGAGCCGGGCGGCATTGGATAGCTAGTGTTCTTCTCCATGCCTCGGTGTCTCCGTGGTGACTCTTTCTTGGATGCTTTCATTCTGAGGCAAACGCGCTCTGGAAACGCCGCTTCTATACGGTTCACAACGCTTGCATGAGCTTCGCCGCATCGCACATCGGACACGGCGCCGACAGCACCGCATTGATCGCCAGCGCCGCCTGAAGCTGCGCGACCAGCGCGCAGGTCGGAAGCCCGATTGCAATCGCCGGAGGCATGACCGAGACCTGCCAGTTCAGCGATGCGATCGCCGTAGCGCTCAACGCCGCCTGTACCACGGCAGTGGTCGCCAGACTGGTGGGCAAGGCCGGCAATTTCGGAAGCAACGATAGAAGCAGGCCGAGCAGGTCCCCGCCACCGCCGAGGTTCAGCCCGAAATGCGCTGACAGTGCCGGCAACAGAGCAGCAAGCTTCGCCTGTATTCGAATTTGCACCGCCGGAAGGCCGAGCGCCAGCGGGTTGATCCCCAGGCTCGCGTGCAGACTGGCGATCGCCGACAGCGCCGCGGTCAGGCTGGCCATCAGTTCCGGTGCCGCGAGCGGCGGCAGCGACAGCCGGGCCAGCATTCTCAGCGCCGCCGATAGCTGCGCCGTCTCTGACAGGCTGACATTGAGCTGCGCCGACGCCGCGATCATCGGCGCCAGCAGGCCCAGCAGCGAAAGAAAGCTCCCCCACCGCGCCATCGGAAGACCGCCCGGCATGGTCAGCGACAGCAGCAGGTTGGCCGGCGGCGCAAACAGTCCCGCATTCAACGCAATCGTCACCTGGTCGATCGCGCTGTTCAGCCCGGCCAGCCTGATCCAGCCCAGCGGGTTGATGTTCGCCATCAGCGACAGCCGCGCGTTCATCGTCGCCACGATGCGCGCGAACGCCCGCGCCTGTGCCGGGATCAGCAAGTCCAGTCCGAACTGCGCCAGCACCTGTGCCCGCAGCGACGCCATCGCGGAAATCGTCGCTACCGCCCGCACACCGAGTTGCAGCTTGGGCAGCGGCAGGTTCAGCCAGTTGGGATCAGGCTGCCACGGCAGGCACGGCAGGCTGCGCGCATTCAACCAAGCCGACAGCGACAGCGGAATGTTTGCGCCGGGCAGGCTGACACTCACGTTGACATTGAGCTGCGGCAACAGCCCCGCAAGCGGCGTTTGGTGGCAGAAACAGCCCATGCGCGTCTCCTTCGGGAGTGCAGCATAGCCCGTTGTTCCGGCCGCGTCCTGTGGCACAGTTCACTTCCGGCACGGACCGGGTGAGCTAATGTTCCGTTATCTTAAGACGGTTCCTCGCTGTGGGTCAGCCTGCTGCCCGCATCGGCGACAACGTCCTGCAGAACGCGCCGCACTGCCACGCGCCGATCCATCCGGCTGCACTGGTGCCCACACCCGTGCCGCATCCGCCAATGCCGCTGCCGATCATCAGCGGTTCGCCCAACGTGATGATCGGCGGGGCGCCCGCGGCGCGAGTGACTGACCAAACCCAGCCGTGCTTGCTTCCCTCCTGCGTTCCGGGCGGCCCGGGCATCATCGCCAAGGGGTCGGCCACGGTGATGATCAATAAGCTGCCGGCCGCGCGGCTGAACGACACGACGACGCATGCAGCGTGCATCGGGCCGATTCCGGGGCCGAGTGGGATGATTGTCGGGCCGGGCTGCCCGACGGTGCTGATCTGGGGATGCGGCGGGCGGTGGGGGTGGGGGTGGGGGTGGGGGTGGGGCTGGTGCTGGCGGCACAGTGATGGACAGCGAATTGTGGTATGCTGCACCGCGCTTGTTTGCATATCTCGCGAGAGAATTCCGCAGGCACATGCGCGCCGGAAGCTGGGCCGTGTCCCGCGATCGGAGTGAACCTGACTTAGCGCTCGCGGCACTGTGTCTGCTATAACAGGGCCGTTATGACGAGATAGGATCAAGGTTATGGGCCAACCCGCCGCACGCATCGGCGACAACGTCTTGCAGAACGGACCGCACTGCCACGCGCCGATCCATCCGGCGGCGCTGGTGCCTACGCCCGTGCCGCATCCGCCGATGCCTCTGCCTATCATCAGCGGTTCGCCAAACGTCATGATTGGTGGTCAGCCAGCAGCGCGCGCGACCGACCAGACCCAGCCCT
>DATIMO010000279.1:0-3753 GCA_035475215.1 Acetobacteraceae bacterium
GCAACCGTTACGTCTATGACAAATGGTCCAAATACGTGCCGCGAAGCGACAAGCCCGACGGGCTTGCCGGCGGCAAAGTGGTGCATCTTCAGCACGTGATCTGGGAAAACATCGCCGATGAGCAGACCGCCACGGCAGCCCTGCAATCCGGCGAGATCGACTTCTATGAACTGCCGCCGATCGATCTTCTGCCGCAGCTTCAAAGCGACCCGAACATTCGGATCGAGGTGCTGAACAAAACCGGCAATGTCGGTATTGCGCGGCTGAACTGCCTGCACCCGCCATTCGAGTCCGTATACGCGCGACAGGCGATGCTGCACCTGCTCAGCCAATCCGACTTCATGAAGGCTACGTTCGGCAATCCGAAATACTACCAGACTTGCCCGTCTTATTTCGGTTGCAACAATCCGATGCAGACCGATGCCAACACCGACTGGTTCAAGCAAGGGGTAGATCTGGCGAAGGCGAAGGACCTGTTCCAGAAGGCCGGATACAAGGGAGAGCAGGTCATTGTTCTGGATGCCACCAATATCGCATTCATGAACAACTCCGCGCAGCTCATCGCTGGGCAGTTGCAAAAGATCGGGGTGAACGCGCAACTTGCCACCAGCGACTGGGGCGGGGTGGTGACGCGCCGAGCGGTGATGGAGCCGGACGACAAGGGCGGCTGGGATGTGTTCATCACCTGGGGCAGCGGCTACGCTTTCAGCAACCCCATCTCGCTCAATGCACTGGCTGCCAACGGCAAGAAGGGTTGGTACGGCTGGCCTACCAACGACGATTACGAAAAGTTGCGCATGCAATGGGCCACCGCCCCAGATGAGGAAATGCGCAAGTCGATCGCGGTGAAGATGGCGACACTGGGCTGGGATTTCGTGCCGGAGGTTATCCTCGGTCAATGGGTCTCACCGACCGCGATGCGGAAAAATGTAAGCGGATTCATCGGTATTCCTGGCATCATCCCGTTCTGGAACGTTATCAAAACGTGATCGCTCCGCTTGCTTCCCCCCTCCCCTTGCGGGAGGGGCTGGGGGAGGGGTCAAACTCAATCGCAGCCCCTGTGGGACGCTAGCAATGGGCGCCTACATTGCACGCCGGGTCGCCGCCACACTGATCGTGATGGCGGTGGTCGGCGTGTTCATCTTCCTGCTGCTCCACATAGCGCCCGGCGATCCCGCCGCGGTCATTGCCGGCGACAACGCCACGCCGGCACAGATCGCCGCGATTCGCCATCAGCTCGGGCTCGATCTACCGCTGCCCGTGCAATTCGCGCACTGGAGCTGGCGCTTGCTGCACGGCAATTTCGGCATCTCGATCTTTTCACAGGCGCCGGTGCTGACGTTGATCGAGCAGCGATTGCCAGCCACGGTTTCGCTTACACTGCTTACGATCGGCTTCGCCGCAGTGCTGGCGGTCGGCGCCGGGGTGCTGGCCGCATGGCGGGCAGGCGGGCTGCTCGACCGCGCGTTGATGGCCTTCTCGGCGTTGGGGTTTTCAGTGCCGGTGTTCGTCGTCGGTTACCTGTTCATCTACGTCTTCGCCATTCAGCTTGCTTGGCTGCCGGTGCAAGGCTACGTGCCGCTGGCCGGCGGCTTCTGGCCGTGGTTCAGCCACCTGATCATGCCGGCACTGGCGCTTGGAATGGCCTATGTGGCGCTGATCGCCCGCATCACCCGAGCCAGCATGCTCGAGGTGCTCTCGGAGGACTATATTCGCACCGCTCGCGCCAAGGGCGCGTCGACCCGCTCCATGCTGCTGCATCACGCACTGAAGAATGCCGGCGTGCCGATCATCACCGTAATCGGCATCGGGGTGGCACTGCTGATCAGCGGCGTGGTGATCACTGAAACCGTCTTCAACATCCCCGGCCTCGGCCGCCTGACGGTGGATGCCATCACCAACCGCGATTACCCGATCATCCAGGGCGTGATTGTAGTGTTCTCCGGGGCTTATGTCCTCATCAATCTCGGCGTGGATCTCCTCTACACCGTGATTGATCCGCGGATACGGTATTAGGGTTCGCCCTGACCGATGTCCGATGCGGCCCTCCCGCTTCCTCGCCCTGCGACACAGAGCAGCCTGCGCCGCTTCGCCCGCCGCAACCCGACAATCTGCGTGGGCGGCGGCATTATCCTCGTCCTGGTCCTTCTCGCCGCCGCGGCACCGCTTTACGCCGGCAATCCGTACCTGATGACACCGATCCACCGGCTGGAACCGCCCTCGGCACAGTATTGGTTCGGCACCGACAATCTCGGTCGCGACGTGTTCGCGCGCAGCATTTACGGCGCGCGCATATCGCTGCTGGTCGGGTTCTCTGTTGGCATCGCCGCAACCTTCGGCGGGCTGATCATCGGTCTGCTCGCCGGCTATTATCACCGGTTCGATGGGATTGTGATGCGGCTGATGGACGGTCTGATGGCGATCCCGAACATCCTGCTCGCCATTGCGCTGGTCTCGCTGACACATGGCGGCGTCGGTATCGTCATTCTGGCGATCGTCATCCCCGAGGTCCCGCGAGACGTGCGTCTGGTTCGCTCCGTCGTGCTCGGCGTACGCGAGCAGCCGTTTGTCGAAGCGGCGCTGGCCGGCGGTGCACGGGCCGGCAAGATCCTGCGCCGCCATATACTTCCCAGTACCATCGCGCCATTGACGGTGCAGGGAACTTACGTCTGCGCCTCGGCGATACTGATCGAGGCGGGATTGTCTTTCCTCGGCGCCGGTATCCCCCCGAACATCCCGACCTGGGGCAACATGATCGCCGGATCTCGGCTGTATCTCGGCATTGCCCCATGGACGATCTTCTTCCCCGGCTTCGCCCTCGCGCTGGTTGTGCTGGCGGTGAACATGCTCGGCGACGGTCTGCGTGACCGCCTTGATCCGCGGCTTGCCCACAGCCTATGAACAACGCGCTGCTGGAGGTTGACGGCCTCTCCACCCGTTTTTTCGGCGAAGCCAGCATCACCCGGGCCGTTGAAGACGTCAGCTTCAGCATCGCGCCTGGCGAAACCCTTGGTTTGGTCGGCGAATCCGGCTGCGGCAAAAGCGTCACCGCGCTGTCGATCATGCAGCTTCTGCCCAGGAACGGCCGCGTGGTCGCCGGCCGAGTGCGCTTCGACGGTCGTGATCTTCTGGCGCTATCGGAAGCCGAGATGCGCGACATCCGCGGCAATCGCATCGCCATGATCTTCCAGGAACCAATGACCAGCCTGAACCCGTTGCACACGATCGGCGAGCAGATTGCCGAAGCTGTGCGCATCCACGAACACGCGTCACATGCGGCAGCGCTGGTACGTGCCGAGGAAGTGTTGCGCCTGGTGCGCATTCCCGACGCGCCACGCCGGCTACGCGACTATCCACATCAGTTCTCCGGCGGCATGCGTCAGCGGGCCATGATCGCCATGGCGCTGGCGTGCTCGCCACGCCTGTTGATTGCGGATGAACCGACCACCGCGCTTGATGTAACCATCCAGGCGCAGATCCTGCGGCTGATGCTGGAGCTGAAGGAACGTATCGGCGCCGCCGTCCTGATGATCACGCATGATCTCGGCGTGGTGGCGGAAACCTGCCAGCGAGTGATCGTGATGTACGCGGGGCGGATTGTCGAACAAGCGCCGGTCGAGGCCCTGTTCGATCATCCCGCGCATCCATACACGCGCGGACTGATGGGCTCGATTCCTCGGCGGGCTGATCGGCGTCGGCGGCGACTGGCGGAAATTCCGGGCGTGGTACCAAGCCTGAGCGAGCCAGTCATCG
>DATIMO010000280.1:0-2638 GCA_035475215.1 Acetobacteraceae bacterium
ATCGAAACGCATGCGTTTCCTGAAAGTCTACGGCCGGGTGCTGGGACTGCTGGGTGGCGACCTCAAGATCGCCGGCCTGCTCGGCATGGCTAACATCATGGTTGCCGGCCTGCAGTTTCTGGATCCGGTGCTGTTTGGCCGGGTCATCGGGCTGCTGTCACGGTCCGGCGAGCTCGATCGTTACACGCTGTGGCACCAGGCCGTCTCGCTGCTCGCCATCTGGGCCGGGGTCGGCGTCGCCGGCATCGCGGCCAACATGGCGGTCGCCCTCCAGGCCGAGCGCCTCGCCCATCGCCACCGAGTAGCGGAAATGGCCAGCTATTTCGGGCACGTCCTGGCCATGCCGCTGTCATTCCATGGCGACATCCATTCCGGACGGCTGATGAAAGTCATGCTGTCCGGCACCGACGGGCTGTTCGGCGTGTGGCTGGTGTTCTTCCGCGATCAGCTTTCCACCATCGCTGCCGTGATTGTGCTGCTGCCGCTGACGTTGCTGATGAACTGGCGCCTGTCGATCAGCCTGATCGTGCTGGTGATCGTGTTCGTGCTGGTCACGTCATTGGTGATCCGTCGTACCCTGGCCGGTCAGCGCCGGGTGGAAAGCGCCAATTCCAGAATGGCCGGCACCGCGCAGGATGCGCTGGCCAACGTCATGGTGGTGCAGTCCTTCACCCGCATGGCCGCCGAGACCCGCCTGTTCGGTCAGATCGCGCAGGAGGTGATCCGTCATCAATTCCCGGTGCTGAACTGGTGGGCGGTGGTGAACGTGCTGACCCGCGGTGCCAGCACGCTTGCGGTGATCTCCATCGTGGTGATCGGCACGGTGCTGCACATCAACGGCCAGGCGTCGGTGGCGCAGATCGTCAGCTTCATGGGATTCGCCACGCTGCTGATCGGCCGGCTGGAATCGGCGGTGCAGTTCATCTCCTCGATGTTCTTCCGCATGCCGTCCCTGGAAGAATTCTTCGCCGTGCTGGATGCCCGCAGCACGGTCCCCGAACGCGCCGGCGCGCGCAACCTGGATGCTTCGCGGGGCGAGGTGGCGTTCGGCGACGTCTCGTTCGCCTATCCCGGAGGGCCGGACGTCCTGACCGACGTTTCTTTCTCCGCCGATCCCGGCATGTCGGTGGCGCTGGTCGGCCATACGGGCGCCGGAAAATCGACCGTGATGGCGCTGCTGCAGCGCCTGTGGGATCCGACCGCCGGACGCATTCTGATCGATGGGCAGGACCTGCGCGACGTAAAACTGGAGAGCCTGCGCCGGTCGATCGGCGTGGTGTTCCAGGAAAGCATGCTGTTCAACCGCTCGATCCGCGACAACCTGCTGATCGGCAAGCCGGACGCGACCGACGTGGAGATCGAGCAGGCCTGCCGCCTGGCCGATGCGCATGATTTCGTGCTGCGCCAGCCGCATGGTTACGACACCATGATCGGCGAGCGTGGCTGCACGCTGTCGGGCGGGCAACGCCAGCGGCTGGCGATCGCCCGTGCGCTGCTGAAGAACCCGCCGATTCTGATCCTGGACGAAGCGACCAGCGCTCTGGATGCCGCGACCGAGGCACGGGTCAGCCGGGCGCTCAAGGCGCTGATGCAGGGGCGCACGACCTTCATTATTGCGCACCGGCTATCGACAGTGCGCGATGCGGATGAAATCCTGGTGTTCGAGGCCGGCCGCATTGTGGAGCGTGGCACGTTCAAGTCGCTGCTGGCGCGGCGAGGCCTGTTCGCCGATCTGGTACAGACGCAACTTACCCCGGCGCCGGAGGCGATGGCAGCGGAGTAGGGACGTCGACAGCGTTCAGCCCGCCAGCCCCACCGCCGCATCCTTCTCCCGCGCCGCCGGATCCCGCATCGCCGGATCCCCCCAGCCGCCGCCGCCGCCGGATAGCACGTGGAACACACTGCCGGGCGCCACCTGGATGCCGACCTCCTTGCTGCGCAGCTTCCGCGGAGGCGCATCCGGCGCCAGCAGCGTGTAATCGTGCGGGGCGCCGTCGTGGCCGCCCAGGATGCCGCGGGCGCCGTGCACGGTGCCTTCGCCGGCGGTGTTGGCGACAGCGGGACCGTCGGTATCGACCCGCAGCCGCATGTCACCGCCGTAGCCGCCACGGAAACGTCCGTCCCCGGCCGAGCCGGGGCGGTATTCGTGAGTTTCGAAGAACAGCGGAAAACGGGTCTCGGCCACCTCGATGCTGCCGAACTTGATGCCGCCGGCGGAGTGCCACTCGCCGATCGTGGACCAGCCGTCCCCGGCAACCGATCCGCCGCCGCCAGGGCGCGCCTGGAACATGTGCCAGATGAAACGACGACCAGTCCGAGGATCGCGGCCGTTGATGGCGATGCGCAGCCGCCGTCCCCAGCCGCCCATCGCCCGTTCCGGGCAGGCGGGGGCCAAAGCCACAATGATCGCCTCGATGATCTCGTTGGAACAATGGCTCGTGCACATCGTCACCGGGGCGCCTTCATGCGCCCACACGATGGTTCCCGGTTTCATGACCACCTTCAGCGGACGGAACGCGCCGGCATTGCGCGCCTGATCGGGGTCGAGCAGGAACGCGAACGCCATCGTCACCGCCGACTGCGTATTGGCGTGCGAGGAATTGACGAAGCCGGTGACCTGCGGGTCCGACCCGGTCAG
>DATIMO010000281.1:0-2304 GCA_035475215.1 Acetobacteraceae bacterium
TTGCCCCATAACCCGCGTGCACCGAGATTGTCGCCGTGATCGGACGTATAGATCACCCGCGTGGTGTCGATCAGACCGGTTTCTTCAAGCGTGGCCAGCATCTTGCCGATATTGGCATCAAGGAAACTCACCATGCCAAAATACGCCGCAATGGCGCGTCGCAGGCGCTGCGGGTCGAACGCCTTGTCATACACCATGCACTCGCGGATCGCAGCGATATAGGGATGATCCGGGCGTTCATGCTGCGCGTACAGGATCGGTTGCGGAATGCGGTCTTCCGGATATAGATCGTACCATTCAGGACGGGCCACCAGCGGGAAATGCGGGCAGACGAGTGAAACGAACAGCACCCAGGGCTTGCCGGCGGATTCCGCGGCGCGGGCGCGCAGCCAGTCCTGCGCTGCGGCAGTGATGCGATCGTCATAGCCCTGATAGGATGAATCGCCGCGCCCGGCTTCCTCGGCGAGCTTTAGCGCGGCTGAGCGTTGCGGCAGGTCGTCGCGCAGCAGCCCCAGCACGTCCCCGATGCCTTCCACGACGTGCAGAGGCATGATCTCTTCATCGAATCCGTTGCGATCCTTGGCGCTGCGGAAATGCAGCTTGCCGATCGAGACCGCGCGTGATCCCGCCTGCTGCAGCCGGTGCCCCCAGGACGGGACGCTGCCGTCATAGGGAAAGGCGTTGTCCCAGAATCGGATCTGATGAACGTACCGCCCGGTCGCGAAACTCGCGCGCGACGGCACGCAGATCGGCGAGTTGCAATAGGCGTCGGTGAAGCGCACGCCACGCGCGGCCAGACGGTCCATGTTCGGCGTGCGGATCATGGGATGGCTGCTGCATCCCATGATGCGGCGGTTGTGCTCGTCGGACATGATGAACAGCAGGTTGCGCGGGGTCATTCGGTGTCTCCGGTTTCTATCTCTCGTCCAGCTCTCCCGCTTGCGGGCGAGGGTGCCGCGGGCAGGACCACACAACGCCACGCGTCCAGCCCCAGCCAAACGGGCTCGCCAATGGGGACAGGGCTGCCCCGGTGCACCTGAACGCGCATCATGCCGCCGCTGGTTGCCACGTGGTACTCGGTGATCGCCCCCAGATACGCGCAGTCAATGATCTTGCCCGGCAGTGTCGGGGCGTCGCCCGGCGCGCTCCGATGCAGCATCAGGTCTTCCGGCCGCAGCATGACGCTGACACGCCCGGTCGTTGCCGTTTCCAGTGCAAGCCGCGGGCCGGCATCCAGCGAGATACCGCCCGGCCCCGAGGTGCCATCCAGCAGATTGGCCGCACCCATGAAATCCGCAACGAAACGATTGGTCGGGCGATCATAGATCTCCGCGGGCGGCCCATATTGCTGCAAGCGTCCGGCGGACAGCACGGCAATGCGATCGGACAGCGCCATCGCCTCATTCTGGTCGTGCGTGACGTAAACGAATGTGATCCCGGTGCGCCGCTGCAGGTCCTTAAGCTCGGTGCGCATGCGCTCGCGCAGCTTGGCGTCGAGGTTCGACAGCGGCTCGTCCAGCAGCAGGATGCCCGGTTCGGTGACCAGGGCGCGCGCCAGCGCCACGCGCTGCTGTTGCCCGCCCGACAGTGCCGAAGGGTTGCGCCCACCGGTACCCTCCAGCCCCACTAGATCCAGCATCGCAGCCACTCGCCGGCGCCGCTCGACCGCGTGCACGCGCTGCATGCGCAGGCCGAACGCCACATTGTCGAACACCGTCATGTGCGGCCAAAGCGCGTAGGTTTGGAACACCAGGCCCATGCCGCGTCGTTCCGGTGGCACGACGCCATGCGGCGAGGACAGCACGCGGCCACCGACGTCGATCTCCCCCGCATCCGGTTCAATCAGGCCGGCAACCAGCCGCAACGTCGTCGTCTTGCCGCAACCGGACGGGCCGAGCAGCGTGACGAACTGCCGGTCCTCGATGTGCAGATCCAGACCGTGCAACGCGGCATGCGTGCCGAAGTGCTTGGTCAGGCCGCGAATGGCAATCGCCGCCATGCGTCAGGTGACCGGCGTGGCGGCGCGCGCGGCGATACGGCCGCGTCCGCCCAGCATTTGCAACAACAGGGCGGCCGCCAGGATCAGTCCGATCAGCACCATCGCCAGCGCCGCGACGACTTCCAGTTGCCCCAGATCGTTCAGCCGATAGATCGCGACCGAAATCGTCTCGGTGCCGCTGGAATACAGCAGGATGGTGGCACTGAGCTCACCCAGCGCGGGGATGAACACCAGCAGCCAACCAGTCAGCATTGCCGGGCGCAGCAGCGGCAACAGGATCAGCCGCATGGTACCCAGCCATCCGG
>DATIMO010000282.1:0-3514 GCA_035475215.1 Acetobacteraceae bacterium
TATAGACATAGCCGGTGAAGCCTCGGGCTGCGAGGCCGCGTGCGGTAATGGTGGCTACCGTCGCCTTCGATACCGGCGCGTCGTTCGCGATGCTCAGCAGGATGCCGACCGTGCGGGGATCGGCCAACGTGATCTGCGTGACCTTGCCGACCTCCACCCCATGCAATTCGACCGGAGAATCGACGATCAGCCCGGAGACCGCGTCATGCGTCTCGATCTGGTAGGTTGTATGCTGGCCGGAGGACCAGAGATACCATGCCCCCGCGGCAAGTCCGCCCGCGCACAGAACTGCGATGAAGATCAGCCTCGCTTTCCAGTGGACGTCGATCGCCATACAGCACTCTTCTACTTTCCTCCGCCGATCCGATCGAATGCGTGTTCACCGTTCCGGTCGTCTGTCCCGAGCGCCGAGCTACCTTCAGTTGGGCGAATCATATCCGCATCGCCATAGACCACCTCGAAGAACGCCTGAACTCCTTCCATTATTCCCGATCGGACTTAGGCTCCCAGTTTGCTGGCCCGCTGCCTGGAATATGCAGCCCAGCCACCCTGCTGTGTGGTTGCACCATCACGACGCTGCGATGCCCCGCAAGTTCGGAATAAGCTCCGCCGCCGAGCGTCGATGGGGATGTGGTGCAGCGGGTTTTCCCGCCCTTTTGTTGAGAGCGCGAGCCCGAACCACGAGACTGGAACGACGTCCGTGACAAGACTGATAACCGTCCTGATCCTGCTCACGACCAGCGCCATCGCCCTTGCGGGCTGTTCGGCGCCGGCAAGCACGGCTTATGCGCCGTACGGCTCCTATTATCCCTGCGCCTTGTATCCTTGCGCTTTCTGGCCGTGGGAGCCACCTCTCGGGCTCGGTCTGGACGGTGCTTTCTTTTTCGGCCACTCCCATCATTTCCACCGTTTCCATCACTTCATCACTTTGGCTGATTCGCTGCCAATAAGCCTCCGGGCGCCTGTGCAGCAGCGGTTGCCCGCCCTTCGCCGTCAATGGCGACTATCAGAAACCCGGGTTCCAGCGACAATTATTCGACCGCATCAATCGTTCAAAGGATAGGACGCCATCAGGCGTTTCTGGCGTCGCCAAAGGCGAAGCACCTCGCGGATACGGGGCGGGCGAATGCCGCGATCGCGATTGGCGGCGCCGATCGCATAGGCCTGCCCGTAATGGAAGAACTGCGCCCGCCAGGCGTCGATCAACCGCGTCTGCGGGTCCCAGACATGGGTGGCCTCGGACCCCGCCCCATTGATTTCGATAATCCGGAACCCCTCGCCACGCGACAGCGCGGCCAGAGAGGCGAAGCGCACGTCGATCCGCCCAAAATGAAACTCGGGGATAGCGCGGGCGACACTTTCGAAGCAGGCGGTCAGCGCCGGGGTGGCGTGACTGGTGCCGTTGCGGAAGATCGAGCCTTTGCAGTGGTTGCCCACGAAGACCAGCCGCACGCGCTCGCCCTGTGCCGGTACCTCATGCAGCCGCTGGGCCAGGCGTGGCAGATAGAGTTGCGGAATCCGGCCGGCGCGCGGGTCGGCGGTGATCAGTTGGCGCAGGCTCGACCGGCCATCTCCGGTGACTGTGGGAGCGTATTTAAGGGTGATCGACGTTATGCGCCCAATCGGTTCGTTCGGATGCCGGACATAAAACAGTCCCGCCTCGCCATCTTCCGGCAGATACTCTTGCAGCAGCACCCGCTCGTTGCGCGGAAATGCGGCGAGGTACCGGTAGAGATCGGCCGGCGAGCCGATCAGTCGCACCCCGGTACCATTGCATCCCACATCCGGCTTGGCCACCACCGGGAAAGACAGGTCTGCCTCGGCCAGTGCCTGTTCGCCGGCGGCCAGGTCCGCGTGGGCGCTCCAGGCGTGTGTGGTGATGCTGGTGTAGCGGGCTAGCAACGGGCGGGCGGTGTCATCAACCTGATCGAGAATCGACAGCTTGGATTCGCCGCACAACCCGCCGGCGGTGATCCGCGGGTTGGCGGCCGCGAGCGCCAGCGGCGAGCGGTAACGCATGGCGAGCGTAATGCAATGCGCGACCACGGGGGTGTAGAACAGCCAGCCTGGCCAGAACTCGAAGAATGAGACCGGCTGTTCGGGCGAACGGGCGGGTTGGGCGAGCCGAAGCGCGGCATCGAGCTTCATTCCTGGTGCACGTCCTTCCACAGGCGACTGGCGAATCGCCCCGCCACTAACATGAATACGATCATCCCGATGATCCCGGCCCAGCGCCACACGCCAAAATGAGCCATGAGGAAGTCGCCGATTCGCATCGACACCACGAACAGACCGGACGTCCAGAACACCGTCGCGGTCATGCTGGCGAGGATGAACTTGCGGAAGCTGGCGCCGAGATAGCCGCAGGTGGTGTAGGTCGGCAGCCGCAGGCCGGGCAGAAACCGGCTGATCAGCACGACGCTGAACACCCGCCCGCGCAGCCACCCGCGTACCATGGCAGTACGCTGCGGCGGCAGGACGCGATGCAGCCACGGGATCAGCGTAGCCAGCCATCCCAGCCCGTATAGCCCGGCATCGCCGAGCACGATACCGACATAAAGCGAACCGAGGGCGAGCGGGATTGAGACATCCCCAGAGACCGCCTGCATGGCAGCCAACACAGTCGCTGCATCCTCCAGGATGAAGGTGGCCAGAATGATTGCGCCGGCCTGCAGCGCCGGAAAGTGCAGCGCAAATTGGAGTATCGAACTGACCGAGACGCCGAACATGGTGCTGACCGCCGGCCCCTCAGCCTGTCTGTGTTGCCCGGCAATTTGGCCGGAATCCGCGAGCAAATGGGGTGACAAAGGGCGATAGGCCATCACCACTCGGCGAGCAAGCGCCCAGGATGGGAAAGGGTGGCGAGATGGCGTCGTGCTGCGTAGCCTGCAATGCATGCCGCATGATCATTCCCATGAACACTCTAGCGGCGGCCAGGGCCGCGCGTTTGCCATCGGGGTTGTCCTGAATACAGCGTTCGTAGCCGCCGAGGCGGTTGGCGGACTTGCCACCAACTCGGTCGCATTGCTGGCGGATGCCGCCCACAACCTGGGTGACGTGCTCGGGCTGCTGCTGGCCTGGGGGGCGGCATGGCTGGCCCGCCGTCCGCCCAGCCGACGGCGCACCTACGGTTGGGGGCGGAGCACGATCTATGCCGCCCTGGCGAATGCCGCCGTGCTGCTGATCAGCGTGGGCGCCATCGGGGTCGAGGCGATTCGCCGGATCCTGACACCGGAACCGGTGCTGACACTGCCGGTCGCGGTGATTGCCGCGGCGGGGATTGTCGTGAACGGCGTGACCGCTCTGATGTTCGCGCGCGGGCGTCACCACGACCTGAACCTGCGCGCGGCCTTTCTGCACATGGCGGGTGATGCCGGTCTTTCGGCTGGCGTGGTGGTGGCGGCGATCGTCATCGGCGCGACGGGTTGGCTGCGGCTGGACCCGGCGGTCAGTTTGCTGATCGCGGCGGTGATCACCTGGACTACGTGGGGTCTGCTGCGGGAGTCGATCGAGC
>DATIMO010000283.1:0-5191 GCA_035475215.1 Acetobacteraceae bacterium
TGCCGCTGTTCGTCAGCCCTGTGATTGTCGGACAGTTCTGGGCGCTGCTGCTGCAACGCCCGTTCGGCCCGACGGATTATGTGCTCAGCCTGCTGTTCCGCCATCCGGTCACGATCAACTGGCTGAGCGAGCGACCATGGAATTTCATTGCCATCATTGTTGCCGACGCCTGGCAATGGACGCCGTTCATGTTCGTGATCCTGCTGGCCGGGATCACCGCCCTGGCGCGCGCACCGTATGAGGCGGCGCAGATCGACGGCGTGAATGCGTGGCAGGCGTTCCGTTATATCACACTGCCGCAGCTCGGGCCGATGATCATGCTGGGCATCACGTTCCGGCTGCTGGATGCGATCCGGCTGTTCGACGTCATCTTCATGATGACCGGCGGCGGCCCGGGCACCAGCACCTATACGGCGTCTTTCTACCTTTACCAGATCGGCTTCGCGCAGTTCCATCTATCGGAAGCGACCGCCGGAAGCTGGATATTCCTGATCCTGACGGCGATCGTGATCACCGCGATGGTGCGTCGGTTGCTGCATGTGGAGACGGCGTGATGCGACTTGGCGGCGTTCTGCGCTTCCTGTTCATTGGCGTATTCCTGGTGTTCGTGCTGATCCCGCTCTATTGGGTTGTGATCACCTCGATCAAGCCGAGCGATGACTATCTGGCGGTGCCGCCGGTCTGGTTCCCGGCGCATCCGACACTGGTGCACTACACGGCGGCACTGTTCGCCTACCGGGGGTTGGGTGGGCTGCTCAACAGCCTGATCGTGGCTTCCGCAACCACCGTCCTGTCGGCGGTTCTTGGCACAAGCATGGGCTACAGTTTCGTACGGTTCAACACCGGCGGAAAGCATCTGGCCTTGTGGGTCCTGTCGCAGCGGTTTCTGCCGCCGATCGCCATCGTGTTGCCGCTGTTTCTGCTGTACCGCGGCTATGGCCTGTATGACACGCGAAGCGGCCTGGTGCTGGCCTACACGGTGATGACGCTGCCGCTGTCGGTGTGGATGATGTATGCATATTTTCGTCAGGTGCCGCGTGCCTTGGAAGAAGCGGCGCTGGTCGATGGCTGCGGTTGGTGGCAGGCGTTCTGGAAGATCGCCGTGCCGCTGGCGCTGCCTGGCATCGTCGCCGCGGCCGTATTCGCGTTCATCGCGGTGTGGACGGAGTTCTTCTTTGCGCTGATCCTGACCAGCCGCCATGCCTTCACCCTGCCCACCGTGTTCCGGTCCTTCGTCAGCTTCCAGGGGGCGCAATACGGTGAATCGAGCGCGCTGGCCGTCACGTCGCTGGTGCCATCGATCGTGCTGGGCATGCTGGTGCAGCGGCATCTGGTGCGCGGCCTGACCCTGGGAGCGGTCCAGGGATGAGCGACCATGCAGCGACGCCGGACATCTCGCTGCGTCTGTACGGGGAAACCCTCGCTCCGGCAGCGCAGCCGCGCGAGGTCACTGTCGGTCGCTTGTCGTTTACCCAGGACGGATTGGCGCTGCGCTGGATCAGCTACGATGGCGTCGAACTGCTTCGCAGCATCGCATTCGTCGTGCGTGATGCGGACTGGGGCACTTATGCACCGGCGGTTCGCATCGAACGTGATGATCGTCGGGATCGGCAGACACAGCTATCGCTGTCGGCGGAGATGGGCAGCGGTGCTGCGCGCCTGCTCTGCCGGGTCGTCGTCGAGGCGAGCGAGACTGACCTGACCGCGTCGGCCGAAGCGACCGCCGTCGGAGATTTTGTTACCAATCGCGCAGGATTTGTCGTCCTGCACCCGGCCGCCTATGCCGGCCAGCCGGTGCGTGTCGGACATGTGGGCGGCAATACGACCGAGAGCGCGTTCCCGAAACTGATCAGTCCGCATCAACCGTTCCTGGCGATGCAGACGATCGTCCATCGGCCATCCGCCGGTCTCATGATCGAGACGCGTTTCGAGGGCGAGGTGTTCGAGATGGAAGACCAGCGCAACTGGTCCGATGCATCTTTCAAGACGTACAGCCGCCCGCTGACATTGCCGTTTCCATACGCAATTCGCGATGGCGAGACAGTCCGCCAGAGCGTGCACGTACGGATTTCCCGGGATGCCATCGCCAGCCAGCGCCGACCATCAACGTCCAACCATGACAAGGATCCGGTCTCGGTCCGGGTCCTGGACCGATCAGCCGGTACGCTGCCCATGCTGGCGACTGGGGGGCAGCCGCTGGACTACAGGTGCAACGAAACCGCAATGGGGCGACTTGTCGCGATGCGCCTGCCGCTCCTGTTGGCTGAACTGGACGTGCCGGGCGCGGAGACGGGAGATATTACCGCCTTGCGCGCTGCGCATGCAGCCACCGGCGCCCGGCTGGCCGTCATGCTCCGCAGGCGATCTGGCGAACTGCCAGCGCTGGCGGCCTCCGGCCTGTCGCCGGACGCGGTGGCCCTGGTTGGCGCGGATGCGGCCCTGATCGAGGAGGCACGCCGCATCTTTCCGGCCGCGCGCATCGGCGCTGGAACGGATGCGTTCTTCACCGAATTCAATCGCACTCCCCCAATTCCCGCGGATTTCGTGTTCTGGACCGTGAACCCGACTGTGCACGCCGACGACGATGCCTCGGTGATGGAAACGCCATCGGTGCTGATTGATCAGGCGACGACGGCGCGGGCGCTGTGTCCGGGCACGCCGCTCTGGTGCGGACCGATAACACTGCGCATGCGCTTCAACCCGAACGCCACCGGGCCGGCGGTCCCACAGGCCAAGGCCGACCCGCCGCCTGATGTGGACGCCCGCCAGCGTGGCCTGTTCGGCGCGGCCTTCACGCTTGCCCAGATCGCGGCATGGTCATCGGCCGGGATCGATACGTTGGTTATGCATGCACCGTTCGGACCGCGCGGCGTTATCCACACGCGGGCCAGGTTTCCGGTGCCCTGGTATGATGAGCAGGCGGAGGGGGAGCAGCCGGACGGTGCGGTCTATCCGGTTTATCACGTGCTCGCCGGGCTTGGGCCACGGGCGGGGAGCGAACTCCGCGCGGTGGAGAACTCTGCCCCTGAACGGATCGCGGCGCTGGCGGTGCGTGACGCGCTGTGGCTGGCCAATCTGCGTCCCGAGCCGGTCACCGTTGCTGTTCCCGGCACGCGGTTTCGTACGCTGGACGTGGACAGCTTCGTGGATGCGGTGCGTAATCCTGATGGATTCTGGGACCGCGATGCGGAACGTATCATTGGCGGCACGGTCCGGCTGGGCCCCTACACGGTTGCGCGGCTGGATGGATAAAAGCGTGCGTGCTGCCGGATGCCATCACGCGGGATTGCGCTGGCGCATCTGGACACATTCAACCGGGCGCCGTACCAGATTGGCGTTTGACCCGCGCAACGAAAGGGGGCATCGCATGCGTCCGATCACAACAATCATCGCCGCCGCCGTTTTGGCGCTCGGGCTTGGGCCGGCGCTGGCGCAGACCGAGCAGAAGCCGGTCAAGGTGGGCGTGCTGACCGACATGTCGTCACTGTATGCCGATATCGGCGGCAAGGGTTCGGTCGAGGCGGCACGCATGGCGATCGAGGATTTCGGTGGCAAGTTGCTCGGCCAGCCGATCCAACTGGTATCCGCCGATCATCAGAACAAGCCGGATATCGGCGCCGGCATCGCCCGCAAATGGTATCAGGAAGAAGGTGTCGATGTCATCCTCGATGTCCCGACCTCCTCGGTCGCTCTCGCTGTCGAAGGCGTATCGCGCGATCTGCACAAGTTGGCTCTGTTCACCGGCGCCGGCAGTTCCGACATAACGGGCAAGAGTTGCTCGCCCTATGCCGCGCACTGGGTGTACGACACCTACGCGCTGGCGCATGGCACCGGGTCGGCAATCGTCAAGCAGGGCGGCAAGACCTGGTATTTCCTGACCGCCGATTATGCGTTCGGACACGCGCTGGAGCGTGACACAGCGGCTGTGGTGGAGTCCGAGGGCGGCAAGGTGCTCGGCCAGTCTCTGGTGCCGCTGAATACGGCGGATTTCTCCAATTATCTGCTGGCGGCGCAGTCGTCGAAAGCGCAGGTGATCGGATTGGCCAATGCCGGGGCGGATACCACCAATTCCATCAAGCAGGCGGCGGAGTTCGGCATTACCAAAAGCGGGCAGAAGTTGGCGGGTCTGCTGGTGTTCATCACCGATGTGAATGCGCTGGGGCTACAGACTGCGCAGGGGCTGCAATTGACCTCGGCATTCTACTGGGACCAGACCGACGCGACACGCGCCTGGTCGAAGCGCTTCATGGAGGCGATCCATCACGAACCGACAATGAGCCAGGCTGGCATTGCCAGTGCGCTGAAGCATTACTTCGACGCGGTGCAGACACTCGGCAGCAAGGACCCGGACAAGGTGATGGAGAAGATGCGGGAAACGCCGATCAACGATTTCATGACCCATGACGGCAAGTTGCGGATCGACGGTCGGGTAATCCGTGATCTGTATTTGTTCGAGGTGAAAACGCCGGCAGAGTCGAAGGGACCGTGGGATTATTTCAAGCAGCTTCGTACGATTCCTGGTGAGGAAGCATTCCGCCCGCTCGATCAAGGCGGGTGCTCGTTGGTGAAGAAATAAGCCTGTTGAGGGCGTTTCGCGGGAGACGATTCATACCAAGCGTCCTTGGGAGTGACCCATAAATCGTGTGACCATATCGGCGTCTTGGCCGGCGAAGGCCGGCCATCCACGTCTCCTCGCGGCATAGTCGTGGATGGCCGGGACAAGCCCGGCCATGACGCTTGACGATGCGGGCAAGGAGAGTCAATCGCCAGGGCCGTTGGTATCAAACACAGAGTTCACCGAGGACACAGGGTTCACAGAGAGAAATTTCCTCGGTGAACCCTGTGGGTGACCTCGGGGCATTCTGTGTCAAAAAGCTCCGGTCCTCTTGTCCCCCAAATCCCACCACAGCCCCGCCATCGCCGCTATCCCCTCGCGGGCCGGGGCGATCAGCAGGTGTTCGTCCGGTCCGTGCTGCTTGCAACCATTATAGCTGTGGGGAATCCAGACCAGCGGCGTGCCCAGGTGATCCACGAACACATCGCCCGGCAGCCCGCCGGAGGAGTTCGGGATCACCTGCACGCGTTTGTCCAGGGTTGTTTCCAGACTGGCGACCGACCAGCGAACCCAGGGATTCGCCGGGTCCGTGCGGCTTGCCGGCATGCGGACGCCGGCGTTGTCGATTCGCACCTC
>DATIMO010000284.1:0-4269 GCA_035475215.1 Acetobacteraceae bacterium
GCACCAGAACGAAGCCGGTGATCACCACATCATCGGCGGTGACCACGACCGAGCCCAGCAGGAAGACGCCGCGCGGGTAAGGTCGCGCCAGGTTCAGCACGTCGTTGCCCCATTCTAGGCGTTCTGCGCCGCGTATCGCGAAGCCGACCGCCAACGCCATCATTGCCAGCGACAGATGCGGCCCGGACATGATCGGCTGCAGCACGAGGCGTTGCATCAGTACGCCGAACACGAACAGCAGCGTGATTGCCAGCAGCAGCGCGGCGACGAACGGCAGCCCGAGGCCCGTTGCCAGGACGAAGGCGGCATAGGCGCCGGCCGCGACCATGTCGCCGTGGCCGAAATTCACCACGGTTGTGGCCCGGTACACCACCGTCATGGACAACGCGATCAGCGCATAGAGCATGCCCGAGGTGATGCCGCTGACGACAAGCTGCGGCAACATGGCCAGCACGCCGAGGTTAGTACCGCTCTACGCGCCTCCGTCGAGCGGTTGACCCCATGCCTTGTAAACGACCTCATTGCCTTTGACGTCGAGGCCAACTGCGTACATCCGCTCGACGCCGACATGCTTGTCGGGGCCGAAGGTTTCCGTATCCGCCAGCACGCCGGTATCGAAATCCTTGATCGATTCGATCGCGGCTTCCCAGGACTCGCGCGTCGGATGCGGACCGGCACGGCGGAAGCCTTCCACCGTGACGATCGCGGCGGGCACGCCGAAGTAATAGAAATTGGTCGGCTCGCCCTGCTTCGGCAGTTCACTCTTGGTCAGATATTTCACGAAAATGTCGTGGAACTGCTTCAGCGGTCCTTCACCGAGCTTTGCCTTGAACTGGTACGGCTGGAAGAACTTGCCCCGGACCGCTGCGGGATCACCCACATCGCGGACGGTCTGTTCAAAATCGGCACCCAGGGCGCCGACCGTGAACGCTTCCACGCCGTATGTTTGCATTGCTCGCAGGAAGATCACAAGTTCCTGCTGATACAGGCAGCCCATCACAGCCTGCGCGCCGGATGCCTTGATTTGCAGCGCCTGGGTGGTGGCGTCGGTGGATCCTCGCTCCATCACCGTGGTGGCGACGATGGTGCCGCCGTGTTGCTTGATGTAGTCTGTCGCCGGATCGCAGTAGCCGTGCGCCCAGTCGTTGCTGTGCTCGATCAGTGCGATCTTGGTGACGCCGGGCTTGCTGAGCGCGAAGCTTGCCATGGCGCGGCCGGACTGCACGCCGGTATAGGTGGTGTGGAACATGCCGGGTACCGGCGGCGTGGTGATCTTCGGGTTGGCCGAGATGCCGATCCAGGGGACGCCTTCCTTTTCTAGCATCGGCTTGATGGCCATGGCGACGCCGCTGCATGGGCTGCCCATGATCATGAAGACCTTGTCTTCGTAGATCAGCTTTTTCGCCGCGGCGATGCCCTTCGCTTCGTTGCAGGCGGAATCGGCGAACACGGTTTCGAACTTGCGTCCGTTCACCCCGCCCTGTGCGTTGATGTATCGCAGATAGGCCTCGGGACCGTAGTTCAGCGGATCGAACACGGAGCTTTCGCCGCTGAATGGTCCCAGACTGCCGATCTTTATAGTGGTGTCGGTGATCCCCTGCGTGTTGCCGGTCTGCGCCTGAGCCGCGATTGTCGCAGCCAAGGCACCTGCCAGAATCGCCACTGTCGTGAAGAAGCGCATGCCCCAGTCTCCTGCTCGGGAGCCTGGAAGGCTCCTCGTGATCCTCCCGGCGTCGGGAAGGATCGGCCAGGCTGCGCCGGCGCGAGATCTGTCGGCCGCGCGCAGGAACCGATCCGCCATCGAAGCTATCGGATTATGCGGGAACGACCGGCGAGGCGCAAGCAGACGGGGCCACAAGCATACCAACCTGGGCGGAGTGCAGCACCTCTGCCATTAACGGACGCATGCGTGTCCCCTCCTGGTTGCCGATCCTGCTCGGCGTTCTGACTGCCGTCGGGCCGGCGTCCACCGACATGTACCTGCCCGCCTTCCCGGCGATCGAGGCATCACTGCACGAGCCGCCGGGTTCCGCGCAGCTTTCGCTGGCGACGTGGTTTGCCGGGTTAGCGGTCGGACAGATCACCCAGGGCACACTGTCGGACCGTTACGGTCGGCGCCGACCGCTGATCGTCTCGACGGCGCTGTACACACTGAGCTGCGCGGCCTGTGCGTTGGCGCCGAGCATTCTCGCGTTGTCCGGCTTCCGGTTCCTGTCCGCGGTTGCAGCCGCCGCCGGAATGGTGATCCCGCGCGCGGTGGTGCGAGACCTGGCGGACGGGCACGCGGCGGCGGTGCTGATGTCGCGGCTGATGCTGGTCATGGGGGCGGCGCCCATTCTGGCCCCGACGATCGGCGGCGCGGTGCTGGTGTTCGCCAATTGGCGGTGGATTTTCTGGATCCTGACGCTGTACGGGGCCGGTTGCTTCGTGCTGGTCTGCGTGGCGCTGCCGGACACGCTACCACCCGATCGGCGGTCGCGGCTTTCGGCCGGGGAGCAGATCGGGCGCTATGTGCAAATCCTGCGGGACCGCGGGTTCCTGACCCATGCGGCGCTCGGTGGCTGCGGCACCTTCGCATTTTTTGCCTATCTGGGCGGGTCGTCGCCCGTGTTCATCGATGGGTTCAGCTGGACCCCATCCCAATATGGCGGGTTGTTCGGCGCCTGCGCGCTGGGCCTGGTCGCGGCGGCGCAGATCAACGCTCGCATTCTGCCGCGCTTCGGCCCATCAGCCATCCTGCGCGTCGCAGCGCGTGTTGACCTGATCGCGATGGTGGCGCTGACCGCCCTGGCGTTTGCCGGAGTGCACCGGCTGGAGGCGGTGATCCCGCCGTTGCTGATATTCGTGTCGTGCCAGGGGTTCGTGAACCCCAACGCCACCGTAGGCGCGTTGTCACGCCACGCGGCGCATGCCGGCAGCGCCTCGGCCCTGATGGGAATGGGGCAGTTCCTGTTGGGTGCGATCAGTGGGCTGCTGGTCGGACTGTTCACCGACGGCACCGCGCGCGGCATGGCTGCCCTGATGCTGGTCGGGGCTGCGGGAATGGTGGTTGCGGAGGGACTCCGGCCGCGGCCATGGTCCTCCGGCAGTATAGGGACGCAATGGAACATGAGCCTGGTCGTCGGTATCCCCGCCTGCGCACGCACGCGCAACGAGACGCTGTGGCACGAGACTCCGGCGCGCTACGCGGCCGCGGTGTTCGGGGCGTCCGGGGCGCTGCCGATCATGATTGCGCCGATGGGGGAAGCGCAGTTGGCGGTGCTGGACCGGATCGACGGGCTGTTGCTGTCGGGCAGCCCGAGCAACGTGCACCCGACGCATTATCAGGGCGGCGACAGCCTGACACCGGAATTGCACGATATGGAGCGCGACGCCCACCACGCTGCCGCTGATCCGTGCCGCGGTGGCGCAAGGCTTGCCGGTGCTGGCGATCTGCCGCGGCATCCAGGAACTGAACGTAGCGCTTGGCGGTACCCTGCATCAGATCGTGCACGAAATTGCTGGCCGGCGCGATCATCGGTCCGGACCAGGTACAATCGACCAGAAATACGGGCCGAAGCACAAGGTGATCCTGTCGGGCCGGCTGGCTAGATTGATCGGCGCGACGGAAATCGTGGTGAACTCATTGCACGGGCAGGCGATCGATCGGCCGGCGCCGGGACTGGTGGTGGAAGCAAGGGCCGAGGACGGCACGATCGAGGCGGTATGGGCGGAGAGTGTGCCGGGGTTCGCTGTCGGGGTGCAATGGCACCCGGAATGGCAATACGCGGATGATCCGGCCAGTCTGGCGCTGTTCCGCGCGTTTGGGGATGCGTGCCTGGCGTATCGGTCGGAACTGCGAAAGGCGGCGTGAGATGGACCTGAAGCTGGCGGGCAAGCATGCGCTGATTACCGGTGGATCGAAGGGCATCGGCCGCGCCACCGCCGAGGTGCTGGCGGGTGAAGGCTGCGACCTGACGCTGGTGGCGCGGGACGCGGCGGTGTTGGAGCAGGCCGCGGCGGCGATTCGTGCTCGGCGGCAGGTAAACGTGCGGGTGATCGCGGCCGATCTGTCGTCCGATGATGCGGTCCGCCACGTCGCGGAGCAGGCGGGCGAGATCGACGTGCTGGTGAACAATGCGGGCGCGATCCCGCCGGGCGGTTTGGTTGCGCTCGACAACGAGACGTGGCGGCGTGCGTGGGACCTGAAGGTGTTCGGGTTCATTTCCTTTTGTCGCAGCGTGTATCCGCGGATGGCGGCGCGGAAGTCCGGCGTAATTGTCAACGTGA
>DATIMO010000285.1:0-7103 GCA_035475215.1 Acetobacteraceae bacterium
TGCGGCCCAAGCTGGATGCGGCGATCGGCGCGGCTGTGCATGAGCTGCTGCGCGTCGGTATTTGCTACGACGAACTCCACCCCCTGGAGGTTCGCTGTGATCATGTTGTCGACAGCGTTGGTGCCGCCGCCACCGACACCGATCACGGTGATTCGGGGAGTGAAGTCGGTATGGGATTGCTGCGGGATGGTAAGGTTCAGTGTCATGCTGACTTCTCCCTCAGGCGATTCGATTCGCGAAAGCGGTTTTTCATCGTCACACCCGGTCTTTCAGAAAGTTGACGATGCGACGGAACAGCCCGGCCGGACGGCTGGGCTCCAGATCGATGTCATGAATAGTACGGCCGGCGCCGGCGGCCCAGGACAGCAACCCGGCGGCGGTTGCAAAAGCCGGGCCTGCGGCCGAATCGGGCAGCCCGCGCAGTGCCGATGGCCGGCCCAGCCGGACCTGCTTGCCCAGCATGCGCACCGCCATTTCCCGCACCCCAGCCAATTGGCACGCACCACCCGTCAGCACCACGCGGTTGCCGGCCGCCCGCGACAGGCCGGAGCTTTCCAGACGCTCCTTCACCATCTCAAAGGTTTCTTCCAGCCGCGGACGGATGATGCTGACCACCATGCTGCGCGGCACCTTCGCGATCTGGTGCTCTTCCTCGCCGACCAGCGGTACCGGCAGCATCTCACGTTCGTCATCAGGTGACGACTGCACGCTGCCGTAGAGCGTCTTCAGCCGCTCGGCATGCGCAACAGGCGTGGACAGCAGGCGCGCAAGATCGTTCGTCACGTGCCCACCGCCGACCGGAAGCTGTGCGGTGTGCAGCAATTGTCCTTCGGCGAACACTGCCATCCCGGTGGTGCCGCCGCCCATGTCGATCACTGTGGCACCGAGCTCGCGCTCATCGTCCACAAGGACGGCGAGACCCGCCGCCATTGGCGCGGACACCAGTTCGGCGATATCGAGATCACTGCGGGCGACGCAGGCGCCGAGCGAACGCAGCGCCGTGGACGCTGCATCGATGATGTGCAGCCGCGCAGTCAGTGTCGTGCAGAACAATCCGCGCGGGTCTGCGACGTGATCGGTGTCGTCGGCGGCGAACGCGAGCGGCAGCGCGTGGATGGTTTCGCGCCCATCTTCGTCTGCCCGGTCGCGGCCTTCTGCAACAACGCGACGAATGTCGTTCTCGTCCACCGCGCGCCCGACACCGGCGGTGCCGATCGGCCATTGCACATTGAACAGCCGGCTGGCGGGTTGCCCGCAGCTAAGATTGACCGTGACGGAGCGCAGGCGTGTATCCGCCATGTCCTCGGCCTGCCCTACGGCGGCGCGAATCGCCCGTTCCGCGTCCTCCAGATCGATGATGCCGCCGCCGCGGACGCCTTTGCCGCGATGCCAACCGAAGCCCAGCACACGCAGCGTGCCGTCGGTTTCGCTGCGGCCGATCAGGCAGACGATCTTGGTGGTGCCGATATCGAGCACGCCGAACGGCCCGCTGCGGCCGTGGCGCGGGCGCTCGGAATCGTCCGGCTCCATGCCCTGCGGCGGCAGCACGCGACGCGACATGTCGTTCATCGTCCACCTTCCGCGCTGCAATCGTCATGGTCGGGCTTGTCCCGGCCATCCACGTCTTCGCAGCTAAAAGACGTGGATGGCCGGCCGGTGCCTGTCCTGGGGCGGGGCATCGCATTCGTCATGAATCACGTTTGCTTCTTGGCTGGTGCCGCCGGCGCCGGAACGCTTCCAGGAATCGGATGCAGCACCAGGACATTCGGCAACCGCAGATCGATTCGCTGCAATGATCGGTCCAGCAGCTTGTGCTGGTCTTCGAGCACACTCAGCCGAGTCAGCGTGGCCGCCTCGTGGCCTTCGGGCAGCATCACGTCCATCCCGGATTTCATTTGCAGGTTCCAGCGTCGCTGACCCACACGCACCGCCGCGACCACGCGGCTGTTGATGCCTGGATGATCGTTTAATGCATCGATCAGCGCCGCAGCATCTTCGGGCGCGCCGGGCCCGACCACCAGCGGAAGCTGGCGGAAGTCCGCCACGTTCTCGTCTGCAACGACCTGGCCGGAGCGGTCGATCAGCACGAATTTTCCCTGGTTCTGCCAAATGGCAAACGGACGCCGCTCCTGCAGTTTCACGACGATAAGACCCGGCAGCCGACGCTCGATCGTGGCGTGCTCGACCCATGACAGGGTTTCGATGCGACGCTCCGCCTGGTCGATGGAAAACCCGAGGATCGGGTCACCGACCGAAACGCCCAGCGTTGCCCGCAGCAACGGTTCGGGCGTATTGGCACGCCCTTCGATGCGGACCTCCGCCACGCGCAGTCCGGTGAATCCGCTGGCGTTGAGCAGCCGTTCCTGCATGCGGGCCAGCGCGCCGCCCGGTGCCGCGGAATGCACCACAATGATCCCGATCAGACCGATCAGGCCGGCGAACACGATCCATCCCGTGGGGCGCAGCAGGCGCCTCTGTCGCCGCAACAGCAGCTTGAGCCGCCCCGGCCGGTCGTTGACAGAGTTGCGCGGGCTACGGGCTACGCGCGGCATGCAGCGTTCTCGACCATCCAGGCGCAAAGCTGCGGAAAACTCACGCCGTGATGCGCCGCCTGCTCCGGCAGCAACGACGTGGGCGTCAGCCCGGGTTGCGTGTTCACCTCCAGCAGCACGAGCCGTCCCGGTTCGCCCGCGGTGTCGTCGTAGCGGAAATCCGCCCGCGTCGCGCCGCGACAGCCGAGCGCGCGATGCGCTGCCAGCGCCACATTCAGCGCGCGGCTATACGCATCCGGATGCACGCGGGCCGGGATGATGTGCCGCGAGCCACCGTCGCCATATTTCGAGTCGTAGTCGTAGAACACGCCGGCTTCGGCGATGATCTCGGTCACCGCCAGCGGCCGGTCGCCCATGACCCCGACGGTGAGTTCGCGTCCCGGAACGTATTCTTCAACCAGCGCGTGGCAGCCGAACCGCCACGACCGGGCGACTTCGGCCCGCCGGTTGTCACCGTTGCGAATGATCTCGACGCCCACGGATGAGCCTTCGTTGATCGGCTTCACTACATACGGCAGCGGCACCGGATCGACCGATTCCAGTTCATCCATGCCGACCACTCGGCCGTGCGCGACAGGCAGGCCGGCAGCGGTGAACACGGCTTTCGCCGCAACCTTGTCCATTGCCAGGGACGACGCACGCACGCCGGAATGGGTGTACGGAATCCCCAGCCAATCGAGCACTCCCTGGATCGCTCCGTCCTCGCCATAACGACCGTGCAATGCGTTGAACACGGCATCCGGCGGCGGCGTCAGCGCGGCAATAACGGCACCGAGGTCTTCCCCGACCTCGATCGGGTCCACATCGAATCCCGCCGCACGCAACGCCGCGATCACCTGCACGCCGGTCGAGCGACTGACCTCACGTTCCGCCGAGATGCCGCCATACAGCACCGCTATGCGCATCATGCGTCCTCCCTTCCCTTGCGGGAGGCGGGCGCAGATTTGAGCCCCATCCGATGAATTTCCCATTCCAGCATCACACCTGTTGCGTCGTGCACGCGCCGTCGCACTTGCTCACCGAGACCTTCGATGTCGCCCGCCGTCGCAGCACCGGTATTGATCAGAAAATTGCAGTGCTTTTCCGATACCATCGCACCGCCGAGCGTCAGGCCGCGACAGCCGGCCGCGTCTATCAACTCCCAGGCTTTCATGTTCGGCGGGTTGCGGAATGTGGAACCACCCGTGCGCGCGCGGATTGGCTGCGTCGCTTCCCGGGTCGCGCGGATCTCCGCCATCCTGGCCGCTATCACGGCGGGCACTCCGGCGCGGGCGCGCAACCGCGCACGCACAACCACGGCGCCGTGCGGCAGTCTGGCGTGCCGATACGCAAAGGCGAGATCGGCCGCCGACAAGCGCAGCAACTCGCCCGAACGACTGACCACCTCGGCCCAATCCAGGCAGCCGGAGATATCGCCGCCATAAGCGCCGCCATTCATCACCACCGCGCCGCCGATCGTTCCAGGAATGCCGGACAGGAATTCCAGGCCGCCCAATCCGGCGGCGGCGGCGTGCTCCGCCACCGTGACGTCCAGTGCCGCCGCGCCGGCCACGATACCATCGGTTTCAGGTGTGATGGTCGTGAAGCCGCGTGCCAGCCTTATGGTGACCCCAGGCAACCCACCATCGCGGATGATCAAGTTGGAGCAGGCACCGATGACATGCACCGGCGTCTCATGCGGCAACGCTTGCAGAAACGCCACCAGGTCCTCGGCATTGGCCGGACGCACCAGCGTCTCCGCCGGACCACCAACGCGAAACCACGTGAACGCCGCCAGCGGCACATTGTGGCGTATCCGTTCACCTCTCCCGCTTGCGGGAAAGGTCGGCCCGCGCAGCGGGACGGGTGAGGGTGCCGCGGACATAAGGACCTCCCCGCTCACGCCGCATTCCCCCCACGCCGCGCCGCCTGCAATGCCGCCAACTCACTGGGCAGCGCAGCCGCCCACTGCGTGATGTTGCCCGCCCCAAGGCACACCACGAAATCACCCGGCTTGGCGATCGCGTAGATCATCTCGGCGAGTCGCTCCGGGCTCGGCAGCGGCACCACACTGCGATGCCCTCGCGCTCGCAACCCATCGACCAGCGCGTCCCGCGTCACCCCAGGGATCGGCCGCTCACCCGCCGAATAGACATCGGCCACGATCACCGTACCAGCGTCGTTCATGCACGCGCAGAACTCGTTGAACAGTGATTGAAGCCGCGTGTAACGGTGCGGCTGCATCACCGCCACCACATCCCGCGCGCCTGCCTGTCGTGCCGCTTTCAGCACCGCGGCGATTTCCACCGGATGATGCCCGTAATCGTCGATCACGGTAATGCCGCCGGTCTCTCCGGTCTTGGTGAACCGACGCTTCACGCCGCGGAACGCTGCGAATGCACTGCGCAGCGTGTCATCGTCGATCGACATCTCCACCCCGACGGCAACCGCCGCCAGCGCATTCTGCACGTTGTGATGGCCCAGCATCGGCAGACGGAAAGGCCCCATCTTGCGCGACCGGTTCCGCACCCGATCGGCGACCACAACCTCGAACGTGGCGCCCAGCCGGTCCGCCACCACCCGCTCTGCCCGAACATCGGCCTGCGGCGAGAACCCATAGGTGATGATCCGCCGGTCCGACAGTCGCGGGATCATCTGCTGGACCGCCGGATGGTCGATGCACAGCACGGCAAACCCGTAAAAAGGAATGTTGGCCACGAACTGGTCATATCCGGCCACCATTGCCTCCGGCGTGCCCCAGTGATCCAGGTGTTCCGGGTCCATGTTCGTAACGACCGAAATAACCGATGGCAGGCGCAGGAAACTGCCATCACTCTCATCCGCCTCCACCACCATCCAATCGCCCGCCCCCAGCCGCGTGTTGGTGCCGTAGGCATTGATGATGCCGCCATTGATCACGGTGGGATCGAGATGTGCGGCTTCCAGCACCGCCGCGATCAGGCTGGTGGTGGTGGTCTTGCCATGCGTGCCGCCCACCGCAACCGACCATTTCAGCCGCATCAGCTCGGCCAGCATCTCGGCCCTGCGAACCACCGGGATGAAGCGGGCGCGAGCCGACGCCACTTCCGGGTTGTCGCGCTGTACCGCGGACGACACCACCACTACCTGGGCACGCCCCAGATTGGTGGCACCGTGCCCGATCGCAACCGGAATGCCGGCCTCGTGCAGGCGGCGCACATTGGCCGATTCGGCAAGGTCGCTGCCCTGCACGCTGTAGCCAAGCGTGTGCAGCACCTCGGCAATGCCCGACATGCCGATTCCGCCGATGCCGACGAAATGGATCGTTCCGATTGAAAGCGGCAAGGCCCTCATGCAACATCTCCCATGCGGGCTTCCTGCCGGATCACCGCCTCGACCGCATCGGCCAATCGCACGGACGCATCCGGTCGAGCCAGGCTGCGCGTCGCGGCAGCGGCCTGGGCCAGCCTGTCCGGTTCGCTCAGCCATGCGGCCAGTCGCGCGCACAAGACCGCCGGCGTGAAATCGGGCTGCGCGATCAGCACCGCACCGCCCGCGGCGGTCAGCGCCGCCGCATTGGCCGTCTGATGGTCGTCGATCGCACCAGGCAACGGCACCAGTACAGCCGGTCGCCCTGCGATCGCGAGTTCCGCAACGGTGGAAGCGCCGGCCCGCGCGATCACCACATGCGCCGCCGCCAGCCGATCAGCGACATCCGGAAAAAAGCTCGACAGCTCAGCCGGTATGGCCAGAGCCGCATAGGTCGCGCGCACCCGATCCAGGTCCTCGGGACGACACTGCTGCACGATGTGCAGTCGCCCAAGCACAGCATCCGGCAGGCTGGCAATTGCGGCCGGCACCACTTCGCTGAACACGCGTGCACCCAGCGAGCCGCCCAGCACGAGCAGGCAAATCCGTTGTTCCGGCAGAGCGTAATCCGAGCCGGCCAGATCGAGGATCGGCGTCCGCACGGGATTGCCGGTGGTTTCGGTGCGGCACCCGGCTGGCACGCGCTGCGTCTGTGCGAAGCTCAGCGCCAGAAGGTCGGCATATCGAGCCAGAAACCGGTTCGCCCGACCCAGCACCGCGTTCTGCTCGTGCAGTACGATCGAAGGGCGGGACCGCAGCAGCCGCGCTCCCAGCACAGGTCCCACTGCGGGATAGCCGCCAAACGCAACCACTGCCGTCGGGCGAAGCCGTCCCAACAGGCTGCGCGCCTGAGTCACGCCCGCACTCAGCGCGACCGCGGCACCACCGGCACGCAATGCACCCCGCCCGGCCATGCCGGCACCACGCAGCACGAAACGATCCTGCCCGCTGAACACCGGGCTCGCGGTAGCCCCGGATCGCGCATCGGTCAGCAGAGCGATGCGTCGTCCCCGGCGAAGCAGCTCACCAGCCAGCGCTTCCGCAGGAAACAAATGCCCGCCCGTACCCCCCGCCGCGATCACAATCTTCCCCTCCTCCCCTTGCGGGAGGAGGTCGGGGGGAGGGGTCGGGTCGCGACGGAACGACTCGTTCCGAACGCCTCCCTCCCCCAATGCCAAAGACGACGAAACCGTCATCACGGTACCTCCCCATGATGCCGCCGAC
>DATIMO010000286.1:0-4090 GCA_035475215.1 Acetobacteraceae bacterium
GCAGGCCGATGTTGGACACCAGCGTGCCCCAGATCATGATCGGCACGCGGCTGATGGTCATGCCCGGCGCGCGCGTGCGGAACGCGGTGGCGAGGAAGTTGATCGCACCGGCCGTGGTGGAGATGCCGAGGAACACCATTCCCAGTGAATAGATGTCCACGTTCCAGTCCGGGTCGTACGGACGCGAGGCCAATGGCACGTAATTGAACCAGCCGACGTTGGTGCCCTTGCCTTCCCAGAAGCCGATGTAGAGGAAGATGCCGGCGAGCAGGAACACCCAGTACGTGAAAGCGTTCAAGCGCGGGAAGGCCATGTCGCGCGTGCCGAGGATCAGCGGCCACAGGTAATTGCTGAAACCCGAAAGCACCGGCAGCGAGTACAGGAAGATCATCGTCATCCCGTGCATGCTGAAGAACTGGTTGTACAGCCCCGGCGACAGCAGGTGCTCGTTCGGTTGCGCCAGTTGCAGGCGCATGCCGAGCGCTTCCAGTCCTCCCAAGACCAGAAAGATGAAGGCGGTGGTCAGATAACGATGGCCGATTTTCTTGTGGTCCACGGTCGAGAGCCAACCATAAAGGTTGGGCTCGTCCTTCCACATCTCTTCGAGCTTGTGTTCCAGCTCCGGCGTGGGCCGGGCGATCACCGGCGTGCGAAAGGTGGGGTTTACGGCCATGGGTGAATTCCTTTTGCAATCTTCATGACCGCCGATTCAACGGTCGCCTGCACGCAGGCTCCTGCGAAGCTGCTGTTGTAGGAGCGCGCCTGCGCGCGACTCCGGAGTTTGAAAGACCAAAAGAGCAGCCCGCCATGGCACAAGAGAGATCCTTCGACGTCATGCGAGGGCGCCGGAGCTCGCCCCACACGACCATCCCTGGCCTGCTGTTTCGTACTCTGTTCATTTCAACGTCTGCAGATAAGCCAGCAGCGCCTGCAGCTGCGGGCCGTCGAGGTTTTCGGTGGGCATGTCCACGCCGGGCTTCAGCGATTGCGCGTTGTTGACCCAGGCGGCGAGATGGGCTGTGTCATTCGGCAGCGTGCCCGCCGCGATCGTGCTGCGGCTCATCAAATGCGTGAGGTCCGGTCCCATGCTGCCCTGGCTGCCGGCCAGACCACGCACGGTATGGCAGATCGCGCAGCGCGCTTCGAACACGGATTGTCCTTGCAGCGCGAGCCCGGCCGGCGCTCCGGCCGCGGGTTGCAGCTGATGCGTCCACCACGCGTCGAAATCCTTCGGGCTTTCCGCCACCGCGTACATCGCCATGTGCGCGTGCTGCAATCCGCAGAACTCGGTGCACTGGCCGCGATAGACGCCAGCTTTTCCCGCTTCCAGCCATGCCGAATTGGTCTGTCCCGGAATGGTGTCGGTCTTGCCGGCGAGCTGCGGCACCCAGAACGAATGGATCACATCCGCGCTCATCAGCCGCAGCCGCACCGGCTCGCCGACCGGCACATGGATTTCATTGGCGGTATCGAACGTGCGCGCGGGCTTGCCGTATTCGAGGTAACGCACTTCCCACCACCACTGGTGGCCGGTGATCTCCAGCGTGATCTGCGGATGCCCCGGGGGCGCGGCGGTTGCGCCGAGCACGAAGAACGTCCAGATCGCGGAGAGCAGCAACAGCACGATCGACACCGGCACGCCGATCATCAACCATGGCATACCATTGGGTCCGCGCGTCACCACTGGCCAACCTTTTTCGTCGTAAGCGCCGTGCCCGCGCTTCCACCAGATGCCGATCAGCACCGCGAGCGCGATGAACAACACCACGAACGAAGACAGGGCGAGCAATCCCCAGCCCAGTTGCTTGATCGGCTCCGCCGGCCAGCCGTGCGAAACCAGATAGGTCATCGGCCACGCGCCGGCAGCACCCGGTGCAAGCAGCAACGCGAGAGCCGTGACGCGTTTCATGGAACCCGGTTTCATGGATGTCCACCCGACGTGCTCGGCGGCTTCGGATGGGTGGGCGGCGCCGGATGCGGCGACTTTGGTGTTTGCGGCGCGGGCTTGGGCTGCTTTGGCATCGGCGGCGGCTGCTTGGCCGAAGCGGGTTTCGGCGGAAGCGGCTGACTGCCCGGCGCCGGCTGCGCGGCCTGCGGCGTCTTGCCCCCGAACACCGGATTGTTGTCCGAGAGCGACTGCACATAGGTGACCAGCGCCCAGATCGCCTGCGGTGGCAGCGTGGTGCCCCACTGCGGCATGCCGTTCGGGCGCCCATGCTCGATGGTCAGATAGATCTGACCCGGATCGCTGCCGTAAATCCACACCTTGTCCGACAGCGGCGGGCCCATGCCGCCGCCGCCGCCGGGCGCGTGGCAGCCGGCGCAGTTCAAGGATTTGAACAGCTTCTGGCCTTCCATCCAGGCATTCTTGTCGCCTGCATAGGGATTCTCGACGTGACCCGGCGGGCCAATGTGCAGGCCGGACACCGGCACGCGCTGGAGTTGCGCGTCAGGAGATGCGACCGGCGGCGTGGCTGCAGTCTGCGCGATGGCGAACCTTGCCAGCGAGAGACTGAGGGCCGTGAGCGAAGCCAGTACAAGTGTTCGTTTCATCGTGCCCTCCATGGCGACGACCGGTGCACGCGCAGTTCGCGCGATTGGCCTTGCAGCTAGCGTTGGGTAATGGTGTTGGTTCTCGGCATTGCTGCGTCCATCTTCAATTGCGGCACGCCGTAACCGGCAAGCAGCGCGTGGATCGCATCCTGCTTTTCGCGCAGGAACGCATTCAACTGATCGCACAATTTCCGGTCGCCGTGGCGCACTGCCATCGAAATCGAAAATTCAAACGGCAGGATCGTGTGCGCATCGGTGATCGGCACCACGGTCAGCTTTACCGGCTCGCGCGTGGCGAAGTAGCCGGCCAGCGGCCCCCAAGCGATCGCGACATCCACATCGCCTTTCGCCACGGCTTCCATCAGATCGGCGGAAGGATTGGGCCGGCCGTAATCGGCGAACATCTTGTACAGATGCACGTTCCTGACAATGCCGCGATGCGCCAGCACCGAGCCGCTGGGCAGATCGGCCCAGTCGTCGCCCAGCGCGTGCACGCCGATTTCGAGTTTGCGCAGCCGAGGGTCGTCCAGCGACTTCAGCTGAAACGGCGCGCTGGCGCGATAGACCATGGCATACGTCGAGCGGTAATACGGATCGGTGGTGAGTTCTTCCTTGTCGTCGGTAGGCAGCGACATCACCACATCGCACTTGTCTGCGTCCAGCGTGTCGCGCAGAAACTGCTTCTGCTGCATCGCCCAGGTGTATTCGACGGACTTGTGCATCCAGTCGCCGAGCATCTGCGCCAGCTTGTTCTCGAAGCCCTGGCCCGCATGGTTGGAAAACGGCAGGTTGTTGGGATCGGCGCATACGCGCAGGGACGCATCGGGCTGCGCGGGCGCCGCACCCGAATAGGGCGTGTGCCCGGCTTGCGCGAAGGCGAACGGGGCGAACGTGCCGCACAATAAAGTGCAAAGACCCATTGCCGTTCGCGCTGAGCGCAACGAGCGCAGCGAATGAAGTCGAAGCGCCATTGCCCTCCGGCTCCATCTTTGCTCAAAGATGGAGCCTACGCCCAGGACGAACGGGAATCGGGGCGAGAGCATCACGGCGAACCTCCCGCCTTCGGCAACGCAAACACATATAGCGTGCCGCCTTTGGCGGTGTAATCCGGCAAGTCCTGGGTGACACCGGTGAAGCCGAGCGCGCCATACGGATCGCGCGGATCGAGATCCCCGGCGACTACCGCGCCTGACCATCCGCCGACGCCTGCGAGCACCGCCACGTACTCGCGGCCATCCGGTCCCTTGTATGCGATCGGTTGGCCGTTGATGCCGGAGCCGAGCCGGAATTTCCACAGCAGTTGGCCGGTTTTGACATCCACCGCCTTGAACCAGCGATCCATCGTGCCGTAGAAGGCGATGCCGCCGGCGGTCACCAGCGCACCGCTCCACACCGGGAAGTTTTCGTGATCCGACCATACGATCCTCGCGTGCACCGGATCGTAGGCGGTGAACGCGCCGCGATAGCCGCCCGGGCCCGCTTTCATCGCGATCTTGGCGCCTACGTAAGGCGTGCCCTCGATGTAACTGACCTTGGA
>DATIMO010000287.1:0-4266 GCA_035475215.1 Acetobacteraceae bacterium
GCACGGCTGCGGGCGCAACTGCGCATCTTCGAAAACAGTGAAGATGCGGTATTCACCATCGGCCCTTACACCTTCCGCCCGTCGGCCAAGCTGCTGCAAGACCCGCTGAAGAATCGGCGCATCCGCCTGACCGAAAAGGAAGCTGCGATCCTGAAATTCCTCTACCGCGCCGGTGATCGCGCGGTTGCCCGGCAGGTGCTGCTGAATGAGGTTTGGGGCTACAATGCCGCGGTGACCACCCATACCCTGGAGACCCATATCTACCGGCTGCGCCAGAAGATCGAACCGGATCCGGCCAATGCCCGACTGCTGGTCACTGAAGGCGGCGGCTACCGGCTGGACCCGGAAGGGGTTGCGGCGGCCGTGCCGGCGTAATGTCCGACGACGACGTCTATTCGCAGGACATTCTGGTCTGGTCCGAGCGCCAGGCCGAGTTGCTGCGCCGAGTCGCCCGTGGCGAACGGGTGAACGGGGTGGACTGGGACCACGTCATCGAGGAGATCGAGGACGTGGGGTCCTCCGAATTGCATTCGGTCCAGAGTCTTCTGGGGCACGGGATGGTTCATTTACTCAAATCGGCCGCTTGGCCGAATGCTCAGCCACGCGAGCACTGGCGCTCTGAGGTCACTGGCTTTCTCGTCGATGTGGAACGGCGCTTTACGCCTTCGATGCGACAGAAGATCGATCTTGAGCGTGAATACTGCCGTGCCATGAAACAGGTGCGCACCACCACGATCGACGGGCGGCCGCCGGGTCCATTGCCCGAACGTTGTCCGTTCACGCTCGATGCGCTGCTTGCCGCCGATCGCGATGAGTTGGAGGCGCAGCTTGACGCAGCCCTGAACGCGAGCGGGCAGGAGCCTACGCACGCCGCCTGATTGTGGTGGCTCAATCTCCGAACCATACGTTCGACATGCGTGGAATGCGGAACGGCCTGAAGCCCTTCACGTTGGAGCGGACCGCCTGCACTTTGGTCAGCGAGCCGAACGGAAGCACGTAGGCCTGCTCCAAGGTGCGTTGTTGCATGCGGGCGAATGCCGCCTGCCGCGCTTCCGGCGACGGCAGAATGCTCATGTCACGGAAATCCGCCGCCAGTTCCGGGTCCTCCTGGCCGGGCTTTGGCGAATAGACCGGGTTGGGCGGAACCAGCACCTGCATGGTCGGGATCGGGCCCAGCGACGGCTCGGTGCCCCAGCCGGTGAAGAAATAGTTCCAGCCGGAATCGGGTTTCTGCCGCATGGCGATGGAGGTCGGCCAGTCCACCACCCGTAGCTGCGCATTCACCCCGATCGCCTTCAACTGCTCCGCCATCACCAGCGCGGCATTATACATCGAGGTGTAGTCCTTGTTGGTCAACAGCACGACCGGTTCACCCTTGTAGCCGGCCTGCGCGAGGTCCTGCTTCGCCAATGCCGCGTCATGCAGGTTGTAAGTGTCTTTCCCCCCATCCGTGTAGGTCGGCTGGTTGGGGTACTGGAAACCGACGTTCAGCCGATAGTTTCCGTCGGTCGCCGCATCCATGATCTCGTCCATGTTGAGCGCGGTCATGACGGCTTTGCGAAACGGCAGGCTGTCAGTCGGCGCTTGCGACAGGTTCGGATAGGCGATCTGGATCCACCAGTTCTGCAACGGGATCAGCGTGATGTGCGGATCGTTCTTCAGCGCCTCCAGCGATCGTGTGGGCAGGTCCTCCACTCCCTGCAATTCGCCTGTCTGGAGGCCGGCGACGCGGGCCTGGGGTTCGGTCACGATACGGAATGTCACCGTGTCGAAGCAGGCTTGCTTGTAGCCGCCGAAACCGGTCTTGTCCTCGAAATGTGTGTTCGGAGCGTAGCCGTCGAAGCGTTTCAGCCGCACCTGATTGCCGGGGGTGTACTCCACCAGTTGCCAGGGGCCGGTGCCGATGATCTTCAACTGCTGGGGCGGATCGTCCTTGTCCTCCGCCGGAATGATCACGATCGGCACGGCGAAGGAGCTGAGCTGTTCGATAAAGGTGGGCTGCACCTGCTTGAGGTGAATGACGAAGCTGTTCGCATCGGGCGCTTCCCAGCTTTCCACGTTGTTGAACGTGTTGCGCTGCAGTCCAAGCTTCTTGTAGCGCTCGAACGAGGCGACCACGTCGGCGGAGGTCAGTTTCTTGCCGTTATGAAAGGTCACGCCTTGGCGCAGGCCGAACGTGTAGGCCAGCTTGTCGGGTGATTCGGTCAGCGAGCCCGCGAGTTCAAGGATCGGCCGGTTGTCGTCGCCGCGGGTCACCAGTGTTTCGAAGATGTTCATGGCGATGTTGCGCGTGGAAATCGCGCTCGACATCATCATGTCCAGGCTGTTGACGTTGGCTTCCTGGCCGAAGGTGAAATTGCCTCCGACGTGAGGGCACTTGAACGGCGCTGCGCATACCGGCGGCGCCGCTGCGGTAATGCCTGCGATCATGCTGAGCCACGCAAGGTGCTTGCGGTTCATGGCGTGTTTCCTCCCGTCTTGTGATTACCAGATATCTTCCAGTCCGACGGGGGAGAACGTCAAGAATGCGATCCCGCGCAAGCTGCGCATTCGCCGGAATGACGCATGAGTGTCCATGCCATCCGCTCTACAGCTTCAGTTCGACACAGACCGGGACGTGGTCGGATGATTGTGGCCAGTCGCGTGCATTCTTCAGGATAGTCTGGCGGCGCAGGCGACCAGTGAGGTCGGTGCTGACCCAGATATGATCCAGTCGCCGCCCGCGATCGGAAGCGCGCCAGTCACGGTTGCGGTATGACCACCACGTATACAGTTTCTGATCCGCCGGTACGAAATGCCGCACCGCGTCAGTGAAGCCGGCGGCCTGCCAAGCCATAAGGCCCTCGGTTTCGGGTGGCGTGTGGCTGACGACGCCAAGCAACTGCCGGTGGCTCCAGACGTCGTGTTCCAGCGGCGCAATGTTCAGATCGCCGACCAGCACCGTCCGGCGGAGCTTGGGGCGGGCGGTGAACCAAATTTTCGTTTCTGTAATGAAATCGAGCTTGTGGGCGTATTTTAGGTTGTGCCCCCGGTCCGGGACATCTCCCCCCGCTGGCACATAGAAATCATGCAGTTCGATCGGGCCGCCGGGCGCGTCGAGCAGTACCGCCAAGTGCCGGCAATCACCTTTCGCGCACCAGTCGGGGGCGATCCATAGTGGCTCGATGGGGCGGCGTGAGAAAATGGCAACGCCGTTATAGCCCTTCATGCCGCGATAGGCGACGAACGGGTAGCCGAGCAGGGCAGGTGCGTCGGACGGGAACAGCTCGTCCGGCACCTTGGTCTCCTGCAGACAGATCACGTCCGGCTCCAGGGCGCCCGCGAGCTGCTTCATCAGCGGCAGGCGCAGCCGTAACGAATTAATGTTCCAGGTGGCGATTCGCACTGTTCGGGCTGACTCTCGAATCGAGGCAGCGAACGATACTGGGGCGGCGCGGGTATGAACAGAGTGGGCGTCCGGCACTGCCGTCTGATACAGCCGCAGCGCCAGCCTTGGTCCGTTTCACGGACCTGACCCCGCAAGGGGACGGAGCAGCTCATGTCGAGGGGGAACCATGCAAGGGCGGGTGACGTTGCGGGTTCTTGTCAGGACTAGGCCGGGAGGAGACGCTGGAAACTCTGATGACGCCGAAAATCTACCATGTGCACCCGCTGGTGGCGGGACCGCTGGCCGAGTGGCCGCGGCACCTGGCGCGGTGTCGCGCCATGGGGTTCGACAGCGTCGCCTCCGCACCGCTGTTCGCCCCCGGCGCGGCCGGCGACATCTTTCTGACCGCCGACCACGAACGGCTGCATCCGGCGCTCGGATGGGACGGTCCGGCGGATGGCGGCATCGCCCAGCTTGCCGAGACCTGCGCCCAGCATGGCCTACGGCTGATCCTGGACCTGGTCGCCGATCGGGTGGCTGTCGATGCGGCGATCCGCGAGCGGCAACCGGCCTGGTTCGAGGCACACGAGACCGGGGCGGAACCGCCCGATCCCCGGCGGAAGCCGCGTTCCCGCGAAGCGGCCGAAGCGCGCTTCGACACGCGGGACCCGGCTGACCGGCTTGCGGAATGGTGGGCCGAACGCGTGTCCCGCCTGGCACGGGCCGGTGCCGCCGGATTTCGCTGCCTGAACCCGCAGCATGTGCCCGGCAATGTCTGGCGGCAGATCATCGGCACGGCGCGAGATGCGATTGCGGACTGCCTGTTCATCGCCTGGACGCCGGGGGTGCCGCGAGAGGCGATCGGCTCGCTGGCCGGCCTCGGGTTCGATTTCGTCGCG
>DATIMO010000288.1:0-1746 GCA_035475215.1 Acetobacteraceae bacterium
CCGGATGGCGATCTCGGATTCCCGGCAGGTCACCCAATAACTGAGCAGTCCGTAAATGCCGACCGCGGCCAGAGCCATCGCCAGCGCGGCGAACATGGTCAGCAGCAGTGTGCTGAAGCGGCGGCGCGCCAGGCCGGCGCCCAGTGACTCCTCGAGCATGCCCAGGCGCTGCAGGGGCAGGTTCGCATCGTGCGTCCCGACCACGCGGCGAATGGAGGACATCAGCGCGCCCGCATTCCCCGCTGCGCGAATCAGGACCGTGCGGCCTCTGGACGGCTGGAAGAAGGACGGTCGGAAGATCTCGGGCATCGGAGCCGAGTCGAGCCCGGACTGGCGTAAGTCGGCTGTCACTCCGATGATTTGCAGCAGGTCGCCGGGCTCGGTCGGTGCGCCCACTTTGACCTGATGCCCAACGGCCGATTCGGCAGGCCACCAGCGGCGCGCGAACGTCTCGTTGACGATCGCGACCTGCGAGGCAGCGGCCTGGTCGGAATCCTGAAACTCGCGGCCCTGGCGAACAGGAATGCGCATCATCCGGAAGTAGCCGGGTTCGGCCCGGTTGAAAAGCGAGATGGGCATTTCGTTCCGCGCCGGCGCGGGACGGCCGGGAATGGAATAGAACCAGTCGCCGCAATCGCCCGCTCCCGGCGGGCAGGAAACCGCGCTCGCATCCGCAACGCCCTGGATGCGCCGCAGATCCGTGAGCAGGCCGTCGTAAAAGCCGGTGATCGACTCGGGCGTCTTATAGGACGCGGCGGGCAACTGCAGTGAGAACGAGATCACGCCCTGCGGATCGAATCCCGGATTGGAGTTCTGTGCGGCGATGAGACTGCGCAGCAGAAGTCCCGACCCGAAAGCCAGCACGAACGTCAGCCCCACCTGCGCCACCACCAGTGCATTGCGGAAAGCCTGCCGCTGCCTGCCACCGCCCGTGCGGAAGCCCTCCTTCAGCGCCGCGGCCAGATCGATTCTTCCGGCAATCAGGACCGGGGCGAGCCCGGCCAACAATCCGGCGGCAAGCGTCAAGCCGCAAGCCACCAGGAGAACCGTCAGATCGACCCGTGTATCGGCCAGGCGGGGAATTTCTTTGGGTGCGATGGCCAGCAGCAGACGCAATGCGATGCGGGCCACCAGGATGCCGGCCAGTCCGCCGGCCGCCGCGATCACCGCAGTCTCGGTGAGCAATTGGCGGACGAGCCGCATTTGTCCCGCTCCGATAGCCTTGCGCACCGCCAGTTCGCCGGCGCGCGCGTTGTTGCGAGCCAGCAGCAGGCTCGCCACGTTGGCACAGGCGATCAGCAGAATGAGCACGGCCGCGCCCATCAGCACCATCAGCGTGCCGCGCACCTCGCCAAAGGTGTACTCGCTGAACAGCGTGCCGTAACTGCGGTGATCGGTCTCGGTCCCGGGATCGACCTCTCCGAGATGGCGCATTACCGCGTCGAGATCGGCGCGCGCTGTGGCCAGGCTGACGCCCGGCTTCAGCCGGCCCAGCATGCGGATCGAGCCATGCTGAGCCCGATCGCTGGTCGCGCCATTGGCGCGGCCCAGCGGCAGGTAATAATCGGCATTCCACGGCTCCCACAGCGGCGCCGCGACTCCGGCCACTTCGTACGGGTTCCCGCTGAGCGTCAGGGTGGCCCCCACGATGTTCGGATCGCCGCCGAGTTGGTTGGTCCAGAAGCGATGGTTCAATACGATCACCGGAGCTGCGCCGGGCCGGTCGTCCGTGCTGTCGAACAGCCT
>DATIMO010000289.1:0-9423 GCA_035475215.1 Acetobacteraceae bacterium
GCTTGCGCCCAATGGGGGGATCGGCCATCACTCCGCCTTCCCCGCCAAACTGAGACCGACACACGACATGGCCCGCATCTTCTCCGGCATTCAGCCGTCCGGCATCCCGCATCTGGGCAACTATCTCGGCGCGATCCGCAATTGGGTCGCGCTGCAAGCGGAGCACGACTGCCTGTGGTGCGTGGTCGATCTGCATGCGATCACCGTCTGGCAGGAGCCGGCCACTCTGACGCGGCAGACGCGCGAGATGGCGGCGGTGCTGCTGGCCTGCGGCATCGATCCGGCACGACACATCGTGTTTCTGCAGTCGCACGTGCGGGCGCATGCGCAGCTTGCCTGGATCTTCAATTGCGTGGCGCGGCTGGGTTGGCTGAACCGGATGACCCAGTTCAAGGACAAGGCCGGCAAGGACCGCGAGAACGCGTCGGCCGGGTTATATGTCTATCCCAACCTGATGGCCGCCGACATCCACGCCTATCACGCCACGCGCGTGCCGGTGGGCGACGATCAGCGCCAGCATCTGGAACTGGCCAATGACATCGGGGCGAAGTTCAACCACGATTGCGGGGCGGATTTCTTCCCGGTGATCGAGCCGCTGATCCTGGGGCCGGCGGCCCGGGTCATGAGCCTGCGCGACGGGACGAAGAAGATGTCCAAATCCGACGCGTCGGATCAGAGCCGGATCAACATGAACGACGATGCGGATACGATCGCGCTGAAGATCAGGCGGGCGAAGACGGACCCGGAACCGCTGCCGTCCGAGCCGGCGGGGCTGGACAAGCGGCCGGAGGCGCGAAATCTGGTGGGCATCTACGCGGCGCTTGCCGGCACGGACCACGCGGCGGTGCTGCGCGAACACGGCGGCAAAGGGTTTGGTGTTTTCAAGGAGGCGCTGTCGGCCTTGCTGGTCGAAACGCTGGCACCGATCGCGCGGGAAACCGACCGGCTGCTGGCGGACTCGGCGCAGATCGATGCGGTGCTGCAGGACGGTGCCGGGCGCGCGGCGGCGATCGCCGACCCGATCGTCGCCGAGGCGGAGCGCTTGGTTGGATTTCTGCACCGCCCACGATGAGCCGCACACCGTCATGACCGGCCCCCGCGCCGGTCATCTTCCCACGATGACGCCGGAGATGACCGGGATCAGCCCGGTCATGACGGATAATGCCGCCCGGTCTCGACAGATGAAGTCACCCGCCCCGCACCGACATCAGCCGCCAGGTCGGATCATGCGCCGACAGATCGCGCTCGAACGTCCAGATGTCAGCGATCTCGGTCACCGCATCGGTCCCGGCCAGCGGATGCCCAGTGCTATCGCGGGTCAGGCTGACCTGATCCGAAACGAACCGCACCGTCACTTGCGCAACGGTTCCGCGCAGGTCAGCATCCTCGATCGCGACGGTCGGGACATCCTTGATCTCGCTGGTCTGCGTATGCCCAGCCTGCTCGCGCGCCGTGATAGCCGTGTCGAACGAGCGATACGCGTCCTCTGCAACCAGGGTCTGCAACGCCGTACGGTCGCCGCGGGCGAACGCCGCGACGATGATGCGGAACGCCTTTTCCGCCCCAGCGAGGAAGGCTGCCGGGTCGAACCCCCGATCCACCGCCTTCATGCGGCCAAGCGTCTGGCCCAGCGGACTGCCGGGATCCGGAACCGGCCGATTGACCGCTCCCTCGACAGGCTCGGCCCGGCCCTCGATGATCGGTGCACCAGGCGCGACCCCAGGCGCCACGGTGCCGGGCGGCTGATACGGCTGCGCCGGCGGACGTTCAAACCCGGTGCGCCGCCCCAGGATGCTGCGCAGCCGCAGCACCAGGAATCCGGCAATCATCCCGAACAGCACCAGATCCACCGGAAACCCGCCCATATCCATCGCTGCATTCTCCTTCACTTGACAGATAAGGGCGCCGGGGCTCGGACACAAATAATTCGCTACGCCCGCCCTACCCGGATTGCCGCGTGAGCGAAGCGAAGGTAACAGCCGGGCCATGATCCTGCTGCGGCACGGCCAGAGTGAGTTCAACCTTCACTTCACCCAGACCCGCCGGGACCCCGGCATAATCGATCCGCGCCTCACGGAACTCGGCCACGCCCAGGCGACCGAAGCCGCACGCCAACTGGCCGGCGAGCGGATCGCCCGGATCATCGTCTCGCCCTACAGCCGCGCGCTGCAGACAACCGCTCCGGTGGCCCGGGTACTCAGCGTGCCGGTCGTGATCAATCCGATCGTGCGGGAACGCTATGCCTTCGCCTGCGATATCGGCACCCCACGCACCGAACTGGCGCAATCCTGGCCCGAGCACGACTTTTCCGTCATCGACGAGATCTGGTGGCCGGCAATTACCGAACCGGCCGCTTCGGTAATCGACCGCGCCGCGCTGTTCCGCGCCGAAATGGCCGCGCTGCCTGACTGGGCGGATACACTGGTGATCACCCACTGGGGCTTCATCATGTCGATGACCGGCATCAGCGTGCAGAACGGGCAATGGCTGCGCTGTGACCCGACCGCGCCGCCACCCGCCGAGATCACGTGGCGACCATAGGAAGGGGCGACCATAGGATGGGCGGCCATAGGAGCAGGTCATGAACCCGATCGATGTCCTCTCGATCCAGCTCTACACCCTGCGCTCGCTGGGCCCCCTGGAGCGCGTGCTGGATATCGTGCAATCGGCCGGGTTCCGCCATGTGGAAACGCTGGGTGCGCATCTCGACGACGCCCACGCCGTGGCGGCGCAGCTCACGCAGCGCGGGCTGACTGCGTCGTCGTCCCATGTGTCACTGGCGGCGCTGCGCGAAAAGCCCGAGGCGATCGTCGCGGCATGCCGCACTCTCGGCATCGAACAGCTCTTCATGCCAGCCGTGCCGATGCCGGATCGCCACATGGAGGCGGCGGGCTGGACCGCACTCGGCCGCGAACTCGGTGAGCTGGCGGAACGCTTCCGCCGTGACGGAATCGCGCTCGGCTATCACAACCACGACTGGGAGCTGCGACCGAAGCAGGGCGACAAGACCGCGCTGGAACTGCTGTTTGCGGCGGCGGACGGAAGCGTGTTGGGCTGGCAGGTGGATGTGGCGTGGTTGGTGCGGGGTGGCGCCGATCCGAAACGATGGATGGAGCGATACAAGGCTCGGGTCATGTCCGCGCACGTGAAGGACATCGCGCCGGCGGGTCAGGCTGAGAATGAGGACGGCTGGGCGGATGTCGGTCACGGCGTGCTGGATTGGCGCGATCTGTGGCGCGCCTGCCGCGCCGCCGGAGCACGCTGGATGGTGATGGAGCACGACAAGCCGTCCGATCCGGCGCGCTGCGCCAGGCGCAGCTTCGCGTTCCTCAGCGGGATCGAGGGGTAATCGCCGGTGCAGACCATCCTCGGGATTATCGGCTGCGGCAATATCAGCGAGGCTTATCTGAAAGGTGCCGCCCGCTCGAAACTGGTGCGTGTGAAGTCGGTTGCCGACCTGCGTGCCGAGGCGGCACAGGCACGTGCCATCGAATTCGGTGTGCAGGCGGTATCGATCGACTCGATGCTGGCGGACCCGGAGATCGAGATCGTCATCAAACTGACCGTGCCGCAGGCCCACGCGCCGGTCAGCCTGTCGATCATCGACGCCGGCAAGCACGTGTATTCCGAAAAACCGTTGGCGACGATGCTGTCGGATGCGCACGCGCTGATGCTGGCGGCCGAGGCGAAACGGCTGCGCGTCGGCTGCGCCCCGGATACGTTTCTTGGCGCCGGCCATCAGGCATGCCGTCGTGCGATCGACGCGGGGCGGATCGGCACTCCGGTTGCCGGGGCTGCCGCGGTGCTGTCGCACGGCATGGAGCACTGGCATCCCAATCCGGAGTTCTTTTTCAAGCGCGGCGGCGGGCCGATGCTGGACATGGGGCCGTACTACATCACGCAGCTTGTTCATCTGCTCGGGCCGGTGCAGCGCGTCACCGCCGAGGCAACCATCGGGCATCCGACACGGGTTGTTGCAAGCGCCCCGTTGCACGGCCAAATCATCGAGGTAGAGGTGCCGACCACGGTGAACGCCGCGCTGCGCTTCGCATGCGGGGCAAACGTCTCGTTGAACCAGTCGTGGGATGTCTGGAAGCACCGTCGCGTGCCGATCGAGTTGTATGGGACCGAAGGCAGCATGCTGGTGCCCGATCCGAATTTCTTTGGTGGTGAGCCAATGGTGTCGGCGCGCGACGGTGATTGGCAGACGCTGGATATTTCGCGCCATCCGTTCGGAGCCAACAACCGGCGCATGCGAACGGGCGTCGATGTTGCGGATTATCGGATCGTCGGGCTGCTCGACATGGCGGTGGCGATCCGACAGGACCGACCGCATCGCGTCAACGGCGGCCTCGCGTTGCATGTGCTGGAGGTGCTGGAGGCGGTCGAGCGGTCGGCGACGGAGGGGCGGCATGTGATGATCGAAAGCATGTGTAACCAACCGGGTCCGCTGCCGTTCGGGGAGGGCGAGGAGGTGTTCTGACCGTTTGCCTGGGTGTCCAGCGACCTGCCCATTCCTCGGCGCGCAGCAACGCGCGCTCCGGCGCGCTATCCACCTTCAGTGCTGCACCGACGACGGCCCGAGGCGTCAAAGACGATCAATCGACGGCGCGGTTATCGCGACGCTCTGCGTTGTATGCCGCCAACTCGGCATCAAGGCCCCGCCGAGGGCATGCAGCCCGCGTCTGCCTTACATCGGGGGCCGCTGCGGGGGTGGTTCAGGCAGTATCTGTGAGCGGCTGCGGCGCTTCTTTCGTATTTGTCGCCATTCTTGCGAAAGTGGGATTCACCGTTTGGGGTACCGCCCGGATGCTGCGCCCAAACGGATGGGTAAGCGTTGAAAGTCTGGTCGATTGTAATCGACGTGCCGACACGCGGATTGCACTGCCAAGCCGGCGAACAACCCTGCCAACAAGGCGTGCCTTGGAGTCTGCTTGCCGATCACACCAATAGGTGTTGAACCAGCCGTCGTTCACTCCAAATAGGGCTGTCCTCAAAATCGTGTCGGAATCGACGTAACGGCCGGTGATACGCTTGGCATCCTCCAATGGTAGCGGACCCACAATCGGGCGATCCGTCATGCAACGAAACCGTTGCGCCAGGTGGTGTGCTTGGTCGGTCATGTGTTCCCTCCTTCGCTCGACGGTCTGGACGCTAAGCAAGGAGGGGCCTTAAGGTCTTTGGCAGCCGCCTTAATAATCCTGAATCTTTGAGGTCGCCGTGCAGCCGACCGGTCGGCAGGACATTGAGTTTGGCCCGTTCCGCCTTGACGGGCATAACCGGCGTCTGATCCGCGACGGCGCCTCCGTTTCCCTTGGTGGGCGCGCGTTTGATATTTTGTTGGTGCTGGCCATGGCCGCCGGTGAGACGGTTGGTAAAGTTGCGCTGCTGGACCAGGTCTGGCCTGGACTGACCGTCGAGGAGAACAACCTTCAGGTGCACATCTCGGGGCTGCGCAAGGCGCTGGGTGAAGGCTGGATCATCACGGTCCCTGGTCGTGGCTATCGATTGGTGATGCCGTCTGGCGACCCGGGTGGATCAGGAGCAACTACATCCGCACCACTGGCCGACAGGCCATCGGTCGTCGTGCTGCCTTTCGCCAATCTGAGCGGCAATCTGGATGAGGAGTATTTCTCTGATGGGCTGGCCGACGACATCATCACGGCATTGTCGCGCAACCGCTCGCTGTTCGTGATCGCGCGCAATTCCAGCTTCACCTACAAGGGGCGGACGATCGAAACGAAGCAGGTCGCGCGCGAGCTTGGCGTGCGCTATATCGTGGAGGGCAGTGTACGCCGCGCCGCGGGCCGCATCCGTGTCAACGCCCAGCTTATAGACGCCGAGGCCGGGATCCACATCTGGGCAGAGCGGTATGATCGGGACATTGCGGATGTGTTTGCTGTTCAGGACGAAATCGCCGAAGCGCTGACGACAGCGATCAATCCCGCTGTGGGGGAAGCGGAGTTACGGCGCGCACTGCGGAAACCACCGGAGAACCTTGGAGTGTGGGAAGCGTACCAACGTGGACTTTGGCATGCGCGAAAGGCGACTGCTGCCGATAGCGAGCAAGCACTTAGCTTCTTCCGGCGTGCGGTTGAGCTGGATCCGACATTCGCAAGTCCTCACGCGATGCTGGCGTTTTGCTACGGTTGGGGATTCCGCTTCGCGTCGGGGGGCATTCTGCCGGTGCACGAAATATCGAGCGTGGCGGAATACGAGGCGCGGCGCGCAATCCGGCTTGATCCGGATGACGCCACTGCTCTGGCTGCGCTGTCATGGCTATCAATGTGCGAAGGCGACTGTTCCGGCGCTTTGGAACGGGCGGAACATGCTATCTCTGCTGCTCCCAACGACGCGGTTGCCTGGGTGGCGAAGGGCCGCATTCTGCAGTTTTCTGGTCGATCCAAAGACGCGCTGATCGCGTATGAAACTGCTCTGCGGCTTAGTCCTGTTGGTCCGACCAATTGGATCATACTGGCCGGACTGACCATCAGCCACTATTTCGAGCGCGATTACAGTGCGACGGTGGAGGCGGCGCGCCGCACGATCCGCGACTATCCCGAGTTTAACTCGCCTTACCGGTGGTTGGCTGCCTCGCTCGGCCAACTGGGTCGGGGCGATGCGGGCTCGGCGCTGCGCAAGGCAATCGAGGTGTCACCTCAATCGTTTGATTTCTACGTGCACAGTCGCCCGCCCTGGTTCCGCGCGGGGGATCATGAACACATGCTCGACGGACTGCGCAAGGCAGGCTGGAAAGCCTAGCGGCTGTCACTTTTGCATCGACAGGGAGTAGCAACGATGGCTTATGAAGGCATGATCGCGGAGACCATTTCAATCAGCGGCGACAAGCATCAGCCGATCTCGGCTTATTTTGCACGGCCGTTGGGACCAGGTCTCTTCCCAGGGATTGTGCTGTTTCATCACGCGCCCGGCTGGGACGAGTGGTATCGCGAGACCACCCGCAAGTTTGCTCATCACGGCTATGCGGCGATCAGCCATAATCTCTATCACCGCGCCGGTGAAGGCAAAGCCGACGATGTCGCCGCCAAGGTGCGTGCTGAAGGTGGTGTGGCGGATGCTCAGGTGATCGGCGATACTGAAGGCGTGGTGGCATGGTTGCGCGCCCAGCCTTATCTCAATGGCAAAGTTGGCGTCTTTGGGACGTGCTCGGGCGGCCGGCAGGCGTTCTTGTTGCCTGCCATACCAAGAGCATAGACGCTGCCGCTGATCTTTGGGGTGGCCGGGTGGTGATGAACAAGGAAGAGCTGACACCGAAGCAGCCTGTCGCTCCGATCGAGTTTACCAAGGATCTCTCCTGTCCGCTGCTCGGTCTGTTCGGCAATGAGGATCGCGCACCGACGCCGGAGCAGGTGAACCAGCACGAGGCGGAGCTGAAAAAACACGGCAAGCAGTATGACTTCTATCGCTACGACGGCGCGGGACATGGTTTTTTTTACTACGATCGGCCGATGTACCGGATCGAGCAGGCGCTGGACGGCTGGCAGAAGGTGTTCTCGTTTTTCCGCAAGCATCTCGCTGCATAACGCGCATGTGCACCTCGATCGTTGAGGTCGTGAGCGCGGAGGGCGCCGGCAAAGGGGATGGCGGGTGGTTCAGGCTGACGCATTCGGTCGTGTCGTATGACCACCCGCACCATGCTCTGCTGGAAGAGGCGATCACGATCGATTTCGTGAATATGGCGCTCGGGCCGGGGGCGCGGGTGGCGGTGGAGCTTACGTTGGAGTCCGCGAAGGCGCTGAGTGGGGCGCTGGCGCGGGCGATTGCCGCGGCGGAGGTGGAGGAAAACGCCCGTTTGCGCCACGTGTAGGGCAATCTCAGCGCTTGCGCAGCCAGTACTCGGCGGCTGCGGGAAACACAGTGTCACAGCGCGTCACCTGAGCCGGGCCATCCAACGTATCCGCCGCCCCGCGCCAGACATCGTAATGCGGCGTGGCCTGATGCGCCTTCAGCGCCGCCTCGTCCCGATAAACTTCGAAGAAGTAATAGACGTTCTGGTCCTGCTGGTCCTGCAGCACGTTGAACCGAAGGCACCCGGGCTCATCCCGCTCGGACCCCTCGGCATCCGTCTCGATTGCCTTGAGAAAGCGGTCGCGACCCTCCGGCTTTACCCGCACCTTCACCCACAACGCCAGCATGTGATCTCCTTTCTACGCCTCGCCATAATGCACGCGACGATAGTTGCGCGATGGGATCAGATCATCGATATGCACATCCCAAAGTGACGCGCCATCACCCGCCTGGTGCTCGCGGAACAGACCCGCAAGCTGGCCCATCGTTGTCACCCTGGCGCTGTTGAGGCCGAACCCACTTGCCACCCGGGCAAGATCGCCACGACCATGAATCGCATGCTCCGGATTGACACCATGGGCGCGGAACTTGTGTGATTCGGCGCCGTAGCCGCCATCATTCAGGATGCAGATCAGCAGCTTGATGCCGTGGCGCTGCAGCGTTTCCAGCTCCTGAATGTGCTGGTAAAGACTGCCGTCGCCGTCGATCAGCAGCACTTTGTCGCTGCCCCGCGCAACAGCGACGCCGATCGCTGCTGACAGGCCGGAGCCGATTGCGCCGAAATCGAACGGGGTGTGGTATCTGCCGGCCGCGCGGCCCCGCAGGTGCGTCATCACAAAGCTGAAGCAATGACCCCCGGCCACGATGATATCCCAGTCCTTCGGGATCGCTGCGTCGAGCTCCTTGGCCACGGGACGTGGGTCCAGCGTACCTGGCGTCGGGGTATAGGGCTTCGGGTCCGGTGTCTCGGCGGTCGCCGCGATCTTCGATGCGACCTCGTTGCCACGCCAACCCTGGCGGCGAATGCGCCTTTCGCGCAGCCGCGCAATGATTGCCTCGGCCGCGGCTCGGGCATCGGCCTGGACGTGCAGGTCGGCCGTCTTCAAGCCCTGCCACAACCCGCGTGGCTGCGTATCGATCCGCACCACTCGGGCGTTGGGAAAAAGATAACCGCCCTCGGTCGTGTAGTGGCCAAGTCCTGCACCGGCCGCGATGACAAGGTCGCTTTCGGCGAAGCACTCGCGGCCGAGATCGGTTGCGAAAGTTCCGGCAATATCGAGGGCGAATGGATTGCCGTCGAACAAGCCCTTGCCGAGCAGAGTGGTTGCCAACAGCGCGCCCGACTCCTCCGCCAAGGTTTCAAGTGCGACCTTAGCGCCTGACCAGATCGCGCCACGTCCACCGATCACGATCGGCCGCTCAGCCTCGGCCATCATTCCGGCGATCTGGTCCACAATTTCCGGATCGGGACGCAACATCTGTGGCTGCGGCACCAACTCGGTCGATGGCGTGTAGTCGGGCAGGTAGGGAAACGCCTCTTTCTGCAAATCGAGCGGCACGCTCAGCACGACCGGTTTGCGTTCGACGCGAGCGACGTAGAACGCTTCGCGCACG
>DATIMO010000290.1:0-5070 GCA_035475215.1 Acetobacteraceae bacterium
GATCACGGATCGCAAGAAGGACATCATCGTTCTGTCGGGCGGAGAGAACGTGTCGCCAGCACGAATCGAGGGAATGCTGGTGGCCCAGCCAGAGATTGTTCAGGCGGTGGTGGTAGGCGACGGTCGCGCGGGGCTGAGTGCTTTGGTGGTTCCGGCCGATGGGTGCGACGAGCTGGCGGTGGCGGTCGGCATCTCACGCGTGAATATGCAGCTTTCGGTGACGGAGCGGCTGCGTCGGCACGCGGTAGTGACGCCGTTCACGGTGGAAAACGGGTTGATGACGCCATCACAGAAGGTGCGGCGGCTGGCGGTGGTGCGGGCGCATACCGATGTGGTGGAACGGCTGCATGGGTAATGAGTGGCGTCGGCGCGACGATGGTTCGAACGCGGGCGGCTTCGCATGGTCATTGCACGTCGGGTAATTACGGTCACGGACCATCCAGAGCATGACCATGGCGGGCCACGTCAGCGCATCCATCAGCCGCTCAGCAGCTCGATCAGTTTGGCGGCGCGCCGTGCTTCGCATCGGTCATTGTTAATGTCAGCCGGTTGGAATTACTGCAGCTTCCGCCCGTTATCGGTCACATCCGCCACGAAGTCCCGTACGGTGTGGTTGATGAACTCGACATCGGCCGGTTTGAACCCGGCGCTCGCCGCGACGTGCCCCTGCACCGAGGGAATTGTGACGTGCCGCCCGTCCGGTATCGCGGCCGCTGCTGCGATACCGTCCTCGACCGGGTTATACAGATCAAGCTCCCCGGACATGATCAGCGTCTTGGCCTTCACGCTATGCAGCGCCTTGATCGGATCGCCACCGAACACCGGGTTCCCGTCGATCAGCGTGTCACCGACATTATGCCGATCATACGCCCAGGTCTGCGCAATCCAATCATTCGCATCGAAGCCGGACTTGACGGCTCCGTCCTCCTGTGCCGCGATCCACTTGATGACGTCCATAGGACTGGGGAACTGAGTCCTCATCGCCTCGGGGGTGCGGGTGGCGATGACGTTCAGCACGTCCGCGCGCATCCGCCAGCCCGCCGCCGGCTGGGCCGTGTAGTTGCCGCCGTTGAACGCCGGGTCCAGCATCAACGCGTGCCGGGTCGCTTCATTGACAGCAATCGACCACGGCGTGGTTCGGGCCATCGGTGTCAGCGCGATGAGGCTGTCCATGATGTCCGGATGGCTGACGCCCCATTGCAGTGTCTGCATCCCGCCCATCGAGGCGCCCGCCACCGCAACCAGATGGTTGATGCCGAGATGCTGCAACAGCATGTATTGGCTTTGCACCATGTCACGGATCGTGAAATGCGGAAAATTCGGGCCGTGCTGCGTGTCGCTGGTGCTCGGCGAGGTCGTGAGGCCGTTGCCGATAGCATTGGTCTTGATCACGAATAGATGGTCGGTGTCCAATCCCTTCCCCGGTCCAATCAGGTAATCGATTCGATGATGATTGCCGCTGATCGCGGTGACCATCAGAACCGCGTTGGATTTCTTCGTGTTCAGCGTGCCCTGGGTCATATAGGCGATGCTGAAATCGTGAATAACGTCGCCGTTTTCCAGCGGCAGATCGCCGATCCGATAGAACTCCAGTCCGGGCTCGACTGGCTTCTGTGCCAGCGCGGTGCCACCAAGGACACATGCCAGTCCCACAGCAATCGCGAGCAGCTTCATGAGCATACCTCCGTTTTCTGATTGTCAGAACTGATACCGCCGCAAGCCGCCATCAACCGGAAGGACCGCCCCAGTGATGTAGCGCGCCAGCGGTGACGCCAGAAACACCGCCAGCACTGCCAGATCCTCGGGCTCGCCCCAGTATCGCACCGGGATTTCCGTTTCGGCGAAATGCCTGCGGTAATCTTCCGGATAGTTTCGTCGGATCTGTTCGCTCATGATTCGTCCGGGCGGGATCGAATTGACGGTGATGCCGTATTGTCCTACCTCGCGCGACAGGCCTTTGGCCCAGGCATGCACCGCGGCCTTGGCCGAGAACGCGGCATTCAGACCTTCGGGCTCGCTCTTCCCAGTGATGTTGATGATCCGCCCCCAGCGCCGACCGATCATCTGCGGCAGCAATGCGTGCGTGATCTGGCGCTGGCGGGTGAAATTCAGGGTCATCGCCTCGACCCAGGCCGAGTCCGGCGCGTCCACCGGCAGCTTGCGACTGCCACCGGCGCAGTTCACCAATATATCGATCGCTTCAAGCTGCTCCAGCGCTGCATCGCGCAAACGTTCGGCCGCATCCTCCGCCATGACGTCCTGGACCAGCAGCGCCGGCGCCAAGCCGCCGGCGTCAGCAATCTCCCCAGCCAGCGCCTTCAACAATTCGACCCGCCGCGCCACTGCGGCGACGCGCACGCCCTCAGCCGCGAGTCCCTTCGCGATCGCCCGCCCAATCCCCATGCTTGCGCCAGTGACCAGTGCCGTCTTGCCCTGAAGCTGCAGATCCATCCCGCCACACCTTCCACCGTGCTGTCAGTGCAGGTACGCTAGGCGAGCCGTCACGTATCGACAAGGAACCGCATCATGTCGATCTTCGACCTCAACCGTACGCCGGCCAATTACGTGCCACTCTCACCCGTCTCGTTCTTGCTGCGCGTCGCCCACATCTATCCGACGCGTATCGCCGTGATTCACGGTGACCGCCACATCACCTACACGCAGTTCCTGGAACGCGCGCGGCGACTTGCCGGTGCGCTGGCCGCGGCCGGTGTCAGCACGGGCGACACCGTCGCGATCATCGCGCCGAATATCCCGGAAATGCTGGAAGCGCATTACGCCGTCCCGATGCTGGGCGCCGCGTTGTGCCCGATCAACACGCGGCTGGACGCCGCCGCGATCGGGTTCATCCTGCAGCATGCCGAGGCAAAAGTGCTGCTGGCCGATCGCGAATTTGGCCCGGTGGTCAGCCGCGCTTTGGCCCTGATGCCGCAAATGCCGTTGGTAATCGACATAGACGATCCGCAAGCCACCGGCCGCAAAGCGATTGGTACCACCGACTATGAATCATTCATCGCCGCCGGCGATCCCGCGTTTGCCGTGAGCCTGCCGGACGATGAGTGGCAGGCTATCTCGGTGAATTACACCTCGGGCACTACGGGCAACCCGAAGGGCGTCGTACTGCATCATCGTGGCGCCTACCTGAACGCCTGTGCCAATGCTTTGGCATTCCAACTCTCACCGCGCAGTGTCTATCTCTGGACGCTGCCGATGTTCCACTGCAACGGCTGGACCTACACCTGGGCCGTCACCCTGGCCGGCGGCACGCATGTCTGCCTGCGCAGGGTCGATCCGGCGCCGATCTTCGCGGCGATCGCGGACCATGGGGTGACGCATCTCTGCGCCGCCCCGGTGGTGCTGAACATGCTGATCCACGCCCCGACCGCAGTGCGGCGTGGCTTTCCGCATATCGTGCAGATCGCCACCGGCGGCGCCGCCCCGCCTTCCACCGTGATCGCAGGCATGGAGTCATTAGGTTTCGCGGTGACGCATCTCTACGGCCTGACCGAAAGCTACGGACCGGCGACGATCTGTCAGTGGCAGCCGGGCCTGGAGGCGCTGCCAATGGAGCAGAAGGCCAGCTTCATGGCGCGTCAGGGTGTCGGTCATCCGATGCTGGAACAGGCGGAGGTGCTGGACCCGGCGACACTCGTTCCGGTTCCGCCGGACGGGTCCAGTATCGGCGAACTGATGCTGCAATCCAACACGGTGATGATGGGCTACTTGAAAAATCCGACAGCAACAGCGGAAGCATTCGCCGGCGGTTGGTTCCATACCGGAGACCTGGCGGTGATGCATCCGGACAATTACATCGAGATCAAGGATCGTGCGAAGGATGTCATCATCTCCGGTGGCGAGAACATCAGTTCGCTGGAGGTCGAAGAGGTTCTGTACAGACACAATGACATCATGGAAGCTGCGGTCGTTGCCCATCCGGACGACAAATGGGGGGAAACGCCGCATGCGTTCGTTGCGTTGAAACCGGACGCCCCGCCAGTCGAGGCTGCCGATATCATCGCCTGGTGCCGGTCACATCTGGCCCATTTCAAGTGCCCCCGCCACGTCACCTTTGGCGATCTACCCAAGACCTCGACTGGGAAAATTCAGAAATTCGAGCTGCGGCAGCGCGCCCGCTCCGGCAGATCCCGCCGGTCGGCGGGAACATAGGGGTTGCATCCCGAGTTCAGACCCAGCAACATCCAGTGTGACGGGTGGCCCACGATAATGCGGAGATGAATAAATGCTGCAAAAGCAGAGTGATCGTGCCGTGGGGGCAGACCAAACCGTTCGTTTCGATTTCTTTCAGACACGGCGATTGAGATATCGTTTCCCATCCCTTCCAGGATTGGCTGATTGGCGAAACTGTGCCGGCACCATCCCAGGAGTCGAGATTCGAATACTTGACCGGGTCATATCCCGTTTTGCGGGAGGACTGTTACAAGTTCTGCTGCCCGGCCTTCTCGCCGGCGCCTGCCTTGCCGGCACACCCGGAGCCGCGCGCGCCAACCAACCCTCGGCCCAGCAGGATGCGCCCTGGCCCGGGGAAAAGGGTCAGGCCAGCTATTACGGGCCGCGGCACCAGGGCCATCGTACGGCCAGCGGTGCCCGGTTCGAGCAGGCGGCAATGACTGCCGCCCATCCGTGGCTGCCCTTCGGCACCAAGGTTCGGGTCACACTCACCAACGGTCGGAGCGTGGTTGTCACTGTTACCGACCGGCTGCCCGCACGACGCCGGGTGATCGACCTGTCGCTGGCGGCGGCTCGGATGCTTGGCATCGTCAGCCAGGGCGTGGCCGAGGTTTCGCTGACACCTGCCTGACCAGATGGCTTGCGCGAGTGGCGATCGCGCCGCTGCGCCTGACAATGTCCGGCCTGATGGGAGTGGCGTGGGCTTGGCGATGACCTGAGCGTCTTCTATCACCCGCATGCATAGGCGGTGGATGGCCGGGACCAACCCCGGCCCTGACGAGCGATGGCGAAGAGCGAGTTCCTGAAAGAAGCCATGGAGCGGGGCTTCGTGTTCCAGTGCACCGATGCGGATGCGCTGGATGCGATCATGGTCGCCGGTCC